>NZ_JAKRDR010000020.1:0-28745 GCF_022345765.1 Corynebacterium nasorum
GCCGACGGTGGAGGTTTCTACCATGCCCCACACGTGAACAACGTCGACACCGTAGCGTTCCTCCCACATCTTGATAAGAGTTGGGGGAACGGGGGAGCCGCCGGCATAGATCTCCGTGAGGGTCATGCGCTCCGGCGGGTGGTGCATGTAGTGCACAAAGAGTTGGATCCAGATGGTGGGAACGCCGTGGGCCACGCGCGGAGAAGTAGCGGCAATGGCCTTGGCAAGGGTGGGGGCGGATACGTCGGCGTCGGGAAGCACGAGCGGGGTGCCTGTCATGAAGCAGGTAAAGGGAACGCCCCAGCTCAGCACGTGACAGATGGGGATGCAGCACAGAAAAGTCTCACCGTGGGTGATGCACAGCGAGTCCGAGGAGCGCAGCTGCATGGCCTCCAGATACAGCGAACGGTGCGAATACAGTACGCCCTTGGGGGCACCCGTGGTGCCTGTGGAATAGCACAGTGCCGCGGCCGTGCGCTCATCTAGTTCCGGCCAGTCATAGACGGTGGAGCGGCCATCAATTAAAGCTTCATAGGAATACACTTCAATCCCACGGGGGAAGAGATGGGCAAACTGCTGCGCAGGCTGTGCGCCGGTAATGATGACGCTTTTCACGGAGTCGGTACCCACAAGCACCTTGCCTAGTTGCTGCGCCAGCCGGGGATCGCACACGATGGCAGATATTTCCGCGTGATTAATAATATGGCGAATCTGGTCATTCATCAGCTGCTTATTCAGCGGCGCAAAAATCGCGCCCTTGCAAGCAGTGCCAAACATGACCTCGAGGTGTTCGGCGCAGTTCCACATAAAACTGCCCACCCGCTCATCGCCGGTAATACCCAAATCATCATGAATAGCGTGGGCGAAGGCGGCTGCGCGAGCGGCGATATCGCGGAAGGTAACTTCTTCGGCCGGATCAAATTCAGAGCCGGTGCCCTCACCGTGCCAGGTTGTCACCGTGGTGCTGCCGTGCACCGAGGCGCCGTATTCCAAAATGCGGGTCAGGGAGAGGGGGATATCCATCATCGTGGAAAGCATGCCTCTACTGTAGCGGTGTCATGGTGCGGGCGTTGCGGTCTATGCGTTATACTTGTTCGCGACTGGTAGGAAACCGGAATTTTTAGCTCCCCTTTCCTATGGATTCGGGCCCAGAGAAGTTTTGCCCGCAGTCGTTTCTTGATTTCTTCCGGTTCGTGCACCCGCTGTGCGAATTCTCCTTGAGAACATGGAAGAGGCCTCATACTTATTGCCCGGCAGGACGCGCATGCGCCTTGGCACGAGGGCGAGAAGTCCTAGAAAAATACACATTGGCTTCCAGTGCAACGCCGTGAGCCTAGGCTACGGCGGCTCCCGCATCATCGGACCTGGTCAAGCAACGAAAGGATATCCGTGAGCGAAACGGACAACACCGCAGCACAGGATCTTGCATCCCTGAAGCTGCCGGAATTGCGCAAAATGGCCGCAGAGCGCGGCCTACGTGGTGTCTCTGCCCTGCGCAAGGGGGATCTCATCACCGCCATCAAGACTGGTCAAGTTCCGCCAAAGGCCAAGGCCAAGGTGGAAAAGGCCGCTCGGGTAGAAAAGGCGGAAAAGGCAGAGAAATCTGATAAACCAGAAAAGCCACGCGCGCAGGCGCAGGACGATGCGCCGCAGAAGGCGGAAAAGCAGGAAGAATCCGGCGAGAAGCAGGATAACCGCCAGCAGAACTCTGGCGACGAGCAGCGCTATGAGTCGCGTTCTCAGGCACGCCGCGCTCGCCGCAATCGCGCCCGCCGGCAGGAACGTCAAGAGCGCGAGGAACGCAGCCACAACGAGGAGCAGGGCGGCAATAAAGACAACCGCGAGAATAACTCCCAGGATGGCTCCGATAATCAGGGCGATAAGAATGACCGCGGCGATAATAAGCAGCGCGGCAATCGCCACGATGACAACAATAATCACGAGCGCGGCAACCGTCGTGGGCGCCGCAATCGCCGCAACCGCCGTGGCCGCGGAAACAATAATGACAATAACGGCGGCAACGATTTGCAGGTCCGCGAGGGCGATGAGCTGCAGGCCGTCGGTGGCATTTTGGACGTGGTAGACAATAACGTCGCCTTCCTGCGCACCACCGGTTACCGCGCCGCGGCTTCCGACGTCTTTGTCAACAACGGCATTGTCCGCCGCCTGGGCCTGCGCTCCGGCGACGCCATTACCGGCCAGGTTAAGGTCTCCGGCCCGACGCATACGCATGGCAACGGTCGTAACCGCCGCAAGTACAACCAGCTGGTTCAGGTCGATACCGTCAATGGCATCGATCCGGAAAACGCAAAGCAGCGTCCGCACTTTAATAAGCTGACCCCGCTGTATCCGAATAAGCGCCTGCGTTTGGAAACGGACCCGAAGATCCTCACCACCCGCGTGATTGACCTCATCATGCCCATTGGTAAGGGCCAGCGCGCGCTTATCGTCTCCCCGCCAAAGGCCGGTAAGACGACGATTTTGCAGAATATCGCCAATGCGATTTCTACCAATAACCCGGAGTGCTACCTCATGGTTGTCCTCGTAGATGAGCGCCCTGAGGAAGTTACGGATATGCAGCGTTCCGTCAACGGTGAGGTTATTGCTTCCACCTTTGATCGCCCGCCATCAGAGCACACCTCCGTAGCCGAGCTGGCTATCGAGCGTGCCAAGCGCCTGGTGGAGCAGGGCAAGGACGTCGTTGTTTTGCTCGACTCCATTACCCGCCTGGGCCGCGCCTACAATAATTCCTCCCCGGCATCCGGCCGCATCCTCTCTGGCGGTGTGGACTCCAACGCGCTCTACCCGCCAAAGCGCTTCCTCGGCGCCGCCCGCAATATCGAAGAGGGCGGCTCGCTGACAATCATCGCCACCGCCATGGTGGAGACCGGTTCTACCGGCGATACCGTCATCTTCGAGGAATTCAAGGGCACCGGCAATGCCGAGCTGAAATTGGACCGTGGCATTTCCGAGCGCCGTGTATTCCCGGCCGTGGACGTTAACCCGTCCGGCACCCGTAAGGATGAATTGCTGCTCGTACCAGAGGAGGCGCGCATCATGACCAAGCTGCGTCGCATCCTTTCTGCCCTGGATTCCCACCAGGCCATTGACCTGCTCATTAAGCAGCTAAAGAAGACCCGCTCCAATGGCGAGTTCTTGATGCAGGTGGCCTCCTCGGCCCCGATGGCTGCGGATAAGGATGAAGAAGATTATGTCTAATCAGGTTTCCCTCGTTGATGACATTGTGTCCGAATACCAGGGCATTGAGATGCAGATGGGCGATCCGGAGGTGGCCGGCGACCAGAAGCAATTCCGCAAGCTCTCCAAGCGCTATGCGGAACTGCGCCCCGTCATCATGGTTAATGATGAATTAACCCAGGCCCGCGAGGATCTCGCGGACGCCAAGGAGATGGCCTACGAGGACCATGACTTCCAAGAAGAAGCGGACCGCCTCGAAAAGTCCGTGGAGAGCTTGGAAGAAAAGCTCGCTGATCTGCTCGCGCCGCGCGATGAGCAGGACTCCGAGGACATCATTATGGAAATCAAGGCCGGCGCGGGAGGCGAGGAGGCGGCCCTCTTCGCCGGTGACTTGGCCCGGATGTACGAGCGCTACGCGGATAAGACCGGCTTTAACTGGGAGGTCCTGGGCCTCAACGAGTCGGATCTGGGAGGTGTGAAGGATATGACCATTTCCTTCCGCTCCAAGTCTCCTTCGCGCGATGGTGCCTGGTCCGTCTTCAAGTTCGAGGGCGGTGTGCACCGCGTGCAACGTGTCCCGGTCACCGAGTCCCAGGGCCGTATTCAGACTTCTGCCGCCGGCGTGCTGGTCTACCCAGAGCCAGAAGAGGTTGAGTCCGTCAATATTGATGACAAGGATATTCGCGTTGACGTTTACCGTTCTTCGGGTAAGGGCGGCCAGGGCGTGAATACCACCGACTCCGCGGTGCGCATTACCCACCTGCCAACTGGGCTTATCGTTACCTGTCAGAAGGAACGTTCCCAGATTCAGAACAAGGCGCGTGCACTGCAGGTCTTGCAGGCCCGCTTGGACCAGATGGAGCGTGAAGCTCGCGAGGCTGAGGCCGGCGAGCAGCGCGCCTCCCAGGTGCGCACCATGGACCGTTCGGAGCGCATCCGCACCTATAACTGGCCGGAGAATCGCATCACGGATCACCGCATTGGCTACAAGGCTAATAACCTGGACTCTGTTTTGAACGGCGATATGCATGACCTTATTAAGGCCCTGCAGGACCAGGAGCGTGCCGAGCGCCTCGAGGCTGAGGGCTAAACGGGCGTGGATAACACGTATGGACAGGCGCTGCGCCGTGGGGTGCAGCGCCTTCGTGCTGCCGGGGTACCAAGCCCCGAGTGGGATGCGCGCATCATTGCCACGCACCTTATTCATTGCGGCCACATGGATATCCCGCTGGACCAAGCTCCTATGCCCGGTTTCGATATGGCCTATGATGCGCTGCTACGTCGCCGCGAGTCCCGCGAGCCCCTACAGTACGTGCTAGGCAGCGCCTGGTTCGGTCCGCTGGAGCTCAAGGTGGGCCCTGGCGTATTTATCCCGCGGCCGGAAACCGAGGTGTTGGCGGACTGGGCGGTGCGCAATGCGGACGGCCCGCGGCTGGTGGACTTGTGCACTGGCACAGGGGCATTGGCACTATATCTGCACCACTACTTACCTGAGGCGCAGGTGCGGGCAGTTGAGCTTGCCGACGCCGCCTTGGCCTACACCACTGCCAATACCCGCGGCAGCGGGGTAGAGGTCATTCAGGCCGATGCTACGGATGCCACTACCTTGGCGGAGTGGAACGGGACCGTGGACCTCATCGTGACCAATCCGCCGTATGTACCGGAGACGCCGGACCTCGATCCGGAGGTCTACCATGATCCACACGACGCGGTCTTTGCTGGTGCGGATGGGATGGGCGCCATCACCGGCCTCATCCCGACGTTCGCCCGCCTTTTGCGCCCGGGCGGCAAGGTGGCCATTGAGCACGATGACTCCACGAGCGAAGCCGTACAAGCCGCAATGGCCCGCCACGGCGGCTTTGAAAGAATTTCGGCGCTGCAGGACATGACGGGAACGCCCCGCTTTGTCACTGCGGTGCGCGCGGTAGACTAAGACACCACTTAGGGCAAGAAGGGGAAAGACTATGCAAGGAAAGATTTTTAACTGTGCCGATGAGGCCGAGCGCGAAGAGGGCCTGAACATTGCGGTCAAGGCTGCACAATCCGGTCGCCTTGTGGTCATGCCCACCGATACGCTGTATGGCCTTGGCTGCGATGCCTTTGATAATGATGCCGTAGCCAATCTCTTGGCTACCAAGCAGCGCGGTCCGGATATGCCGGTACCGGTTTTGGTTGGTTCCTGGGATACCGTTCGCGGTCTCGTGGCTTCCTATACCGATACTGCGCGTGATTTGGTCGAGGCCTTTTGGCCGGGTGGCCTGTCTATCGTTGTTCCTCAGGCGCCATCCTTGCCGTGGAACCTCGGTGATACCCGCGGCACGGTAATGCTGCGCATGCCGCTGCACCCCATTGCAATTGAGCTTTTGCGCGAGGTTGGTCCGATGGCTGTGTCTTCCGCCAATATTTCTGGCCACCAGCCACCAACCACCGCGCTTATGGCTAAGCAACAGCTGGGTAAAGCCGTGACGGTTTACTTGGATGGGGGAGAGACGGCCGTCGGTAAGCCTTCCACCATCATCGATCTCTCCGGTGAGCGCCCGTATCTACTCCGTGAAGGCGCGCTCACGGCCGAGGAAATCGGCAAGGTTATCGGCCTCGATGCCCAAACCCTGCGCACCCGCCCCCAGGCTTAAGGAGGTATTCGCGTGAGCGGCAGTGGTGTCCCGCTGCGCGAGTTGGCCCTTGTCATCCTCGTCGCAGCAGCATTTACGTATCTGTCCACCGGCGTGGTGCGCTCCTTTTTAGTGCGCACCGGCCGGGTGGCGGAAATTCGCCTGCGCGACGCTCACACGCAGCCCACACCCCGTATGGGCGGCGTGGCCATGTTTACCGGCTTTGCGGCGGCAATATTCCTCGCAGCCCAGCTTCCAGCCTTGACTCGCGGCTTTATGCCCGTCACTCCGGAAATGAATGCGGTGCTATGGGCGGCCTTGGCGCTGGTGCTTGTTGGCGTGGTCGATGACCTAGTAGAACTCAGCGCCGTCGTGAAGCTTTTTGGCCAGCTTTTCGCTGCCACGCTCATGAGTGGGTTGGGTCTTACCTGGACACTACTTTTCATTCCGTTTGGCGGCGGCACCACCGTTGTGCTGGACCAATTGCAAAGCACCCTGCTCACCGCATTCTTTACCGTTTTGCTTATCAATGCCATCAACTTTGTAGACGGGCTTGATGGCCTGGCAGCAGGCCTTGGAATGATTGCAGGAGGGGCAATTTTAGTCTTTTCCTTGACCGTCCTCCATGACCAGGGCGGCGCTGTATCGGCCTATCCGCCAGCCATTATTAGTGCCGCACTGGTGGGAATGTGCGCCGGCTTCTTACCCCATAACTTCGAACCTTCCCGCATTTTTATGGGCGACTCCGGCTCCATGCTTATCGGCCTATTGCTCGCTGCGGCCTCAACTTCTGCGTCCGGCAAGATCAACATGTCTCTGTATGGCACGGTGGATATTGTCGCGTTGATGTCACCCATTATCGTGGTCGCCGCAGCGGTATTTATTCCAGTCCTCGACCTTGTCTGGGCTGTTATTCGCCGCCTATCGCACGGCCGTTCACCGTTTTCTGCGGACAAGGCGCACATTCATCACCGCCTCCTCAAGCTTGGGCATACTCATAGGCGTACCGTGCTAGTGCTCTACTTGTGGGTTTCCGCAGTGGCATTTGGTGCGGTGTCCTTTTCCATCGTTCCCGCGCCGGAGGCCATTGGCGTGACTATTGTGGCCCTGCTTCTCGCGTTTGCAGCTACTCTCGTGCCCTTGCGGCAAGGAAAGATTGGCCCTGCTGCTCGAGAGACCGTCGTGGTGGCGGAAACCGAGCCCTCGTGAGGTAGGCTCGGTCTCCGTGAATGATCCTAAAGTAAACTCTGATTTTGATGATCCGCGTCTGCCCCTCAAACGCGCCGTGCAGCTAGGTGTCAAAGCGTTGCTTGTCATTATGTTGGTATCACTTGCCATTTGGGGGGGATTGAAAGGCCTTCCCGGAATTTGGGGCGTCTTAATTGGTGCAGCTCTAGGCGGAGGATTCGTATTGTGCACGGCTCTTTCAGTCCTATTTACAGCCAAGTCAACCCCCTCGACAACAATTGCAGTGGTGCTCGGTGGGTGGCTGCTTAAGCTAGTTTTGCTCTTGGGGGTTTTGGCAGTAATTAGGGAAATGGATTTCTATGACACGTGGGCCTTGTTTCTTAGCGTAGTTGCAGCTCTTGTTGTAACCCTCGGAACTGAAGTCTGGGGGATAGTTACTTCTAAAGTGACGTACGTGGCTTAATCGGCGTCCAAAGAATGCTGCCAAAAGCTTGGGGCAGCTCAGCATCATGGGGGATACCGAGCAGCTCTATTTCATCTGTTACTTGCGGTTATGAGAGATTTATACCCCCGACGAGGGGCGGGTGAGATGTGGTGTGATGAATTCCACGCTTATGAGTTTGGCCAGCAAATCGCAGGTTTATAGCTTAATTACTTACTTTGGAATTGAAGAGTAGCTTCTATGGGGCCCCCACGTGCAAAAACTCAGGATCCAGCTGATACGATTCACTTCGGGTTACCGTGGAAGTAGGCACGTGCTCTCTTCCGGTATTGGTAAATCCCTGTCTTGTTCATGCTGATGTGCGACGGAGTCCGTGAACAGGACAGAAAGTTTGAGACGTCCATCGCACCACAAAAGCTTTTACAAGCTGTGTGGCCCGAACACGGGAGAGAACGCTGAGCGTTACAACATTGGCTATGAAAGGGCACTTCCACACGCCCGATCTAGGTGAAGAATTCTTCCCGGGGCAAATTGATGCCGACCATCTTTTTTTCGGTGACTTCGCCGGCGGATGGTTCGCGCTTGATCGCCTGATGCTGATTCGAATCTTGATGACGCTAATTGTGGTGATCCTTTTCTGGGCCGCCTTTAAGAACCCTAAGTTGGTTCCTTCTGGCATTCAGAATGTGGGCGAGAATGCGGTCGACTTTGTCCGTATTCATATCGCTGAGGACATTTTGGGTAAGAAGGAGGGAAAGCGATTTCTGCCAATTATCGCTAGCATCTTCTTCGCGGTTCTATTCATGAACGTTGCGACCGTTATTCCGGGGCTTAATGTCTCGCCGAACGGACGTATTGGTATGCCAATTGTCTTGGCCGCGGTTTCGTACATTGTGATGATTTACGCGGGTGCCAAGAGGTATGGCCTTGGTAAGTTCATTCGCTCCTCGGTAGTGATTCCGAACTTGCCACCGCTATTGCATCTTTTGGTGGTACCGATTGAGTTTTTCTCTACGTTCATCTTGCGGCCGGTTACCCTTGCTATTCGTCTCATGGCGAACTTCCTTGCTGGACACATCATTCTGGTTCTTCTCTTCTCTGCTACGAACTTCTTCTTCTGGCAGCTGAATGGTTGGACCGCACTGTCTGGACTAACCATTATTCTGGGCTTGGCTATGAGCCTGTTCGAGATTCTGGTTATCTTCCTACAGGCGTACATCTTCGCTCTTTTGACGGCGGTGTACATTGAGCTGTCCTTGCACGCTGATTCGCACTAAGGACGAGGTCGACGAGCGCGACCGAGTAAACCACCTAATTTAAACCATCGACATTCAGTCTTGAGACAGACTGAAATTCTACGAAAGGGAACGACTTTCACCATGAACGAAATCATTCTGGCAGCGGATGCCGCTTCGAAGTTTGAAGGACTGGGCACCATTGGTTATGGCCTGGCGGCTATCGGTCCAGGCATCGGTATCGGCATCGTTGCCGGCAAGACCGTTGAAGCTATGGCCCGTCAGCCAGAAATGGCTGGTCAGCTGCGTACCACCATGTTCCTGGGTATCGCCTTTACTGAGGCCTTGGCACTTATCGGTCTCGTTGCCGGCTTCCTGTTCTAAGAGCTCGAGTTTTCACACCGAATCTTTTAAGACGGGAGACCAATGAATAACGTCGTTTACTTGCTTGCAGCAGAGGGCGGAGATAACCCAGGTTCGGGTAGTTTCTCTGTTCTTCTGCCCAAGAACTATGACATTTTCTGGTCTTTGCTGTGCTTCATCGTAATTCTGTTGCTGTTCTGGAAGTTTGTAATTCCTATGTACAGCAAGATGTTGGCAGAGCGTGAAGACCGGATCGAGGGCGGCTTGAAGCGTGCCAAGGCTCAGCAGGCCGAGGCCAAGGCTGCTCTGGAAAAGTACAATGCTCAGCTGGCTGATGCCCGTGCAGAGGCAGCCGAGATCCGCGAGCAGGCGCGCGAGCGCGGCAAGCAGATCGAGGCCGAGGCCAAGACCAACGCGGAAGAAGAGTCCCGCCGCATCGTCGCCAACGGCGAGAAGCAGCTGGAGGCTTCCCGTTCGCAGGTTGTTACTGAGCTGCGTTCCGAAATGGGCCAGAACTCCATCAACCTGGCGGAGAAGATTCTGGGCGGCGAGCTTTCCGACGCCTCTAAGAAGTCCTCCACCATTGATGGCTTCTTGTCCGAGCTCGACTCTGTGGCACCGGCCGGAAAGTAGGCAACTATGAAGGCAGCTAGCCGCGAAGCACTCGCAACCTCGCAATCTCGCTTGGATGAAATCCTTGCTGGCGAGAATAACGTCGCCACCGCCGCACAGGCGGGCTTGGACATCTTTGAGGTTGTCGATGTCTTGGATGATGACCGCGAACTGCGCGTTGCATTCACCGATATCGCCGCCCCGAGCGAGGCACGTAAGTCCCTAGCGGAGAACCTTTTTGGCTCCAAGATTTCTGGTGGTGCGCTGCGCATCATTCAGGAAGCTGCGGCCGTACAGTGGTCCACTCCGAAGGACTTTGTCAAGGGATTGGTTTCCTTGGGCCGCCGCGCACTGCTGCGTGGCGCTGAGGCGCAGGGCCAGCTGGGCCAGGTAGAAGACGAACTCTTCCGCCTTTCCCAGATCCTTGACCGCGAGGGCGAGCTCACCCAGCTGCTTTCCGACCGAACTGCTGATTCCGCCCGCAAGCGCGGATTGCTGGCAAACGTGCTCTATGGCAAGGTCACGATGTTTACTGAGGCACTGGTGCTTCAGGCCATCTCCCGCCCAGAGCAGAACCCGATCGATGATGTGGCCGCTTTGGCTGATTCTGCAGCAGACCTGCAGGACCGCACCATTGCGCGTGTTACCGCAGCGGGTGAACTAAACGAAGGCCAGCAAGCAGTACTCGCTGAGAAGCTGGGCAAAATTTATGGTCGTGCGATGTCCATCCACTCTGAGGTTGACACCAGCCTCCTCGGTGGCATGCGCATCCGCGTCGGCGATGAAGTCATTGACGGTTCTACGGCAGGCAAGATTGCTCGCCTGCGTGCCCAGATGGCGTAGCCGAAACGACAGAAACGATTTAAGTAAGTGCTGGAAGATACTACCGAGAGCAGGAAGAACATGGCGGAGCTGACGATCTCCTCCGACGAGATCCGTAGTGCGATTGCGAACTACACCTCGAGCTACTCCGCGGAGGCCTCCCGTGAGGAGGTCGGCGTGGTCATTTCGGCAGCTGACGGTATTGCGCAGGTTTCTGGCCTGCCGTCCGTTATGGCGAATGAGCTGCTCGAGTTCCCAGGCGGCGTGATTGGCGTCGCACAGAACCTTGACACTAACTCCATCGGTGTCGTGGTCCTGGGCAACTTCGAGTCCCTCAAGGAGGGCGACGAGGTTAAGAGGACCGGCGAGGTTCTCTCCATCCCAGTGGGCGAGGAATTCCTCGGCCGCGTAATTAACCCTTTGGGTCAGCCGATTGACGGCATGGGCCCAATCAACGCTGAAGAGGAACGCGTCCTCGAGCTGCAGGCACCGTCCGTGCTGCAGCGCCAGCCGGTTGAAGAGCCAATGCAGACCGGCATCAAGGCTATCGACGCAATGACCCCGATCGGCCGTGGCCAGCGTCAGCTGGTCATCGGTGACCGTAAGACCGGTAAGACCGCGGTGTGCATCGATACCATTTTGAACCAGAAGGCTAACTGGGAGTCCGGCGACAAGGATAAGCAGGTACGCTGCATCTACGTCGCAATTGGCCAGAAGGGCTCGACCATCGCTGGTGTGCGCCGCACCCTTGAGGAGCACGGCGCACTCGATTACACCACCATCGTGGCCGCACCGGCTTCCGATTCCGCCGGCTTCAAGTGGTTGGCACCGTTCTCCGGTGCAGCGCTGGGCCAGCACTGGATGTACCAGGGCAACCACGTCCTGGTTATCTACGATGATCTGACCAAGCAGGCTGAGGCCTACCGTGCCATTTCCTTGCTGCTGCGCCGTCCCCCGGGACGCGAGGCATACCCGGGCGATGTGTTCTACCTGCACTCCCGCCTGCTGGAGCGTGCTGCCAAGCTTTCCGACGACATGGGTGCTGGCTCCATGACCGCACTGCCGATCATCGAGACCAAGGCAAACGACGTCGGCGCCTTCATTCCGACCAACGTCATTTCTATTACTGACGGCCAGGTCTTCCTGGAGTCTGACCTGTTCAACCAGGGTGTTCGTCCGGCTATTAACGTCGGTGTTTCCGTCTCCCGTGTCGGTGGCGCTGCACAGACCAAGGGCATGAAGAAGGTTGCCGGTAACCTGCGTCTGGACCTAGCCTCCTACCGTGATCTGCAGGCCTTCGCGGCATTCGCATCTGACCTGGATGCTGCCTCCAAGGCTCAGCTGGAGCGCGGTTCCCGTCTGGTTGAGCTGCTGAAGCAGTCCGAGTCCTCCCCGCAGCCGGTGGAGTACCAGATGGTATCCATCTACCTCGCCGAGGCTGGCATCTTCGACGTCGTTCCCGTTGAAGACGTCCGCCGCTTCGAGGACGAGGTACACGAATACCTCAACGCCAACACCCCAGAGGTCTTTGAGCAGATTTCCGGCGGCAAGCCGCTAACCGATGAGTCCAAGGACGCATTGGTTGCGGCAGCTAAGGATTTCCAGCCGACCTTCCGCACCTCCGAAGGCCATAACTTGGGCTCTGAGGCACCGGTAGAGCCTTTGGATGAAAGCGACGTAAAGAACACCGAGCTCAACGTCTCCCGCAAGACGGCTAAGTAGAGTTCAGAACTCATAACTAACCGTCTAGATTAAAGAAGGGAGGAGAAACGATGGCTAATCTTCGCGAACTACGTGACCGCATCCGGTCCGTTAATTCGACTAAGAAGATCACCAAGGCCCAGGAGCTTATTGCTACCTCGCGCATTACCAAGGCGCAGGCCAGGGTAGAAGCATCTCAGCCTTATGCGACTGAGATGACCAGCATCATGAATAAGCTGGCTTCCGCCTCTACGTTGGAGCATGACATGCTGCGTGAGCGCGAAGACGGAAACGTCGCAGCCATTCTCGTGGTCACTTCTGACCGCGGTATGTGTGGCGGCTACAACAACAACGTCTTCAAGAAGGCCGCACAGCTGCAAGCTCTCCTGGAAAGCAAGGGCTACGAGGTAGTTCGGTACGTTACCGGCAACAAGGGCATCGGCCACTACAAGTTCCGCGAGGACGAGGTAGTTGGCAGCTGGGGCGGTTTCTCTCAGGACCCAACCTGGGAGGCCACCCACGATGTGCGCCGTCACCTGATTGATGGCTTTATTGCTGGTTCCAACGGCACTACCAAGGGCCGCGACGGCCTGCATGCGCAGGGTGAGGGCGTAGGTGTACGTGGCTTTGACCAGGTACACGTTGTCTACACCGAGTTTGAGTCCATGTTGACCCAGACTGCGCGCGCACAGCAGCTGTTGCCAGTTGAGCCGGTTATTCAGGATGAGGAGTACCACCTCGGTGACTCCGCTCTGTCCGACGCCGAATCTGCGGAGGATGTTGCCGCCGGATTCGAATTCGAGCCGGACGCAGATACGCTGATGGAAGCTCTGCTTCCGCAGTACGTCTCGCGTATCCTGTTTGCTATGTTCTTGGAGGCTTCTGCCTCCGAGTCCGCTGCACGCCGTACAGCTATGAAGTCTGCTACTGACAACGCAACCGAGATGGTCGAAGACCTCTCCCGCGTGGCTAACCAGGCCCGTCAGGCACAGATTACCCAGGAAATTTCAGAGATCGTCGGTGGCGCTGGCGCGCTATCTGACAGCGCAGAAAGTGACTAGATTATGACTACAGCTCTGCAAGAGCAGAATGCACAGTCTTCGGCAGTCGCCGGTCGTGTCGTGCGCGTCATCGGTCCGGTTGTGGACGTGGAGTTCCCACGTGAGGCACTGCCGGCCCTGTACAACGCACTGCACGTCGACATCAAGCTCGAAGCTGTTGCAAAGACCGTCACCCTCGAGGTCGCTCAGCACCTCGGTGACAACCTTGTCCGTACCGTGTCTATGGCACCGACCGACGGCCTCGTCCGCGGTGCCGAGGTCATCGACTCCGGAAAGCCAATTTCCGTGCCGGTCGGCGACGTCGTCAAGGGCCACGTCTTCAACGCCCTCGGTGATTGCCTCGATGAGCCGGGTCTCGGCCGCGATGGCGAGCAGTGGGGAATCCACCGCGAGCCGCCAGCGTTCGACCAGCTCGAGGGTAAGACCGAGATTCTGGAGACCGGCATTAAGGTCATCGACCTGCTGACCCCGTACGTCAAGGGCGGCAAGATCGGCCTGTTCGGCGGTGCAGGTGTGGGTAAGACCGTTCTGATTCAGGAGATGATTACCCGTATCGCCCGCGAGTTCTCCGGTACCTCCGTCTTCGCCGGCGTCGGCGAGCGTACCCGTGAGGGCACCGACCTCTTCCTGGAAATGGAAGAAATGGGCGTGCTGCAAGATACCGCCCTTGTCTTCGGCCAGATGGATGAGCCGCCAGGAGTCCGTATGCGTGTGGCTCTGTCCGGCCTGACCATGGCGGAGTACTTCCGCGATGTGCAGAACCAGGACGTGCTGCTGTTCATTGACAACATCTTCCGTTTCACCCAGGCCGGCTCTGAGGTTTCGACCCTGCTGGGTCGTATGCCTTCCGCCGTGGGCTACCAGCCGACCTTGGCTGATGAGATGGGTGTTTTGCAGGAGCGCATTACCTCGACCAAGGGCCGTTCCATTACGTCCCTGCAGGCCGTTTACGTTCCTGCCGATGACTACACCGACCCGGCTCCGGCTACGACGTTCGCTCACTTGGACGCCACCACCGAGCTGGACCGTGCTATTGCCTCCAAGGGTATTTACCCGGCAGTGAACCCGCTGACTTCTACCTCTCGTATTCTCGAGCCAGGTATCGTCGGCGAGAAGCACTACGAGGTTGCACAGCGCGTCATCGGTATTCTGCAGAAGAACAAGGAACTCCAGGACATCATCGCCATCCTTGGTATGGACGAGCTGTCTGAGGAAGACAAGGTCACCGTTCAGCGTGCCCGTCGTATCGAGCGCTTCTTGGGCCAGAACTTCTTCGTTGCGCAGAAGTTCACCGGCCTGCCGGGCTCCTACGTACCGCTGTCCGAGACCATCGACGCCTTCGAGCGCATCTGCGATGGCGAGTTTGACCACTACCCAGAGCAGGCTTTCAACGGCTTGGGCGGCCTTGACGACGTCGAGGCTGCATACAAGAAGTTGAACGAGAAGTAGGGAGAGGCACATGGCTGACATCACCGCCGAATTGGTTTCCGTCGAGCGCCTGCTGTGGTCTGGACAGGCCTCCATGGTCACGGCTGAGACCACCGAGGGTGAGATCGGCGTGCTTCCCGGTCACGAGCCAATGATCGGTCAGTTGATCGATAATGGCGTGGTGACCATCCACCCAGTGGACGGCGAGCGCCGCGTCGCCGCCGTGCAGGGTGGTTTCCTCTCCGTTACCCAGGACAAGATCACCGTCCTCGCTGATTGGGCCATCTGGTCCGATGAGGTGGATGAGGAGAAGGCTCAGAAGGACTTTGCTTCTGAGCACGAGCTCGCCAAGTCCCGTGGCGAGGCCGCACAGCGTGCTGTCCGCCGCGCCAAGGCTTAGTACCTTGGATTGATAGGAGAGGGCAGCAATAGCCGCCCTTCCTGCTCTCTAAAGGCGCCCCGGTTTAAACCGGGGCGCCTTTTTGCGTTTTCTTTGCCTTTTCTTATTGGCGTATAGGTCCTGCCAAGCGCTACAATTCAAGAATCAGTTTCTCCACAAAGCGAGGATGGCGTGAAGGCCCATGAATTCAACGGTGGTTACAGTGCTTCTGTGGGCCCTTGGCGTGGCCCTATTGCTGGTTATTTTTCTGGCTGCGCTTCGCTTTTTTACCGTGCGTGCCCGCGGCACTGCCGTCTTGCTACGCCGAGTACCCGCTAGAAATTCCCTTTCTTGGCGCCATGGTTCGCTGCGTTATGAAGGCGAATTTGTGGAGTATTTCAAGCTCCGCTCCGTTTCTCCGCGCTGCGATCTGCGTATCAACCGCCTCGACATCGAAGTAGTAAGCACCCGCTCGCTCGATGATGCCGAGGCTTCTTTTATGTCTGCCGCCACCGAGGTTGTTCGCTTTCGGGTCAAGGGCCGGGAATATGAGTTGGCATCTGATGCCCACGGCATTATGGCCTTCGGGGCGTGGGTAGAGGCCGCACCATCCAAACGTCAGCAGCGCTTCGACTTCCGGCAACTTCGCCAGCGCGCTACCCGTCAATCCAAGCGATAAGGTTACCCGCTAGGGTAGAGGGCATGCGTTTAGTAATCGCCCGATGCTCCGTAGATTACGTGGGCCGTTTGGATGCCCACCTTCCCATGGCAGACCGTCTACTCATCGTCAAGGCTGACGGCTCTGTATCCGTGCATGCTGATGACCGCGCGTATAAGCCGCTTAATTGGATGACCCCTCCGTGCACGTTAAAAGAATCCGCCATTGAGGACCTAGACGGTGACGATACCGGCGAGGTTTTGTGGCTGGTGGAAAATCCTAAAGGCGAGCAGTTGCGCATTACAATTGCTGAGATCCATGAGGAAATCTCCTATGACATGGGTGAAGACCCAGGCCTAGTCAAAGACGGCGTGGAGGCTCACTTGCAAGAGCTTTTGGCAGACCAGATCGATACCTTGGGCGATAGCTATACGCTGGTACGCCGCGAATACCCAACGGCGATAGGCCCGGTAGACATTATGGCGAAAGATGAAAACAACAAAAATGTTGCCATCGAGGTGAAGCGCCGTGGTGGGATTGATGGCGTGGAGCAGCTGACGAGGTATCTGGAGTTGCTTAACCGTGATGAGCTTCTGGCCCCAGTATCTGGTGTATTCGCGGCCCAGGAAATCAAACCGCAGGCCCGCACGCTAGCAGAGGACCGAGGCATTCGGTGCGTCGTACTGGACTATCAGGAACTCCGCGGACTTGAGTCGAACGAATTGCGATTGTTCTAATGCCACGGCGGAATAGACGCAAACCGCTCGAGCTTCGATCCTTGCCTAAAGATGGGTCGACTTTTCTCGGCTCGCAGACGGTCGAGGGGCCTAGCTGGACGCACGGCGAACCCTATGTTATGCGGCATATCGGTTCTGCGCGTGCCCAAAAGTACTATGTGTGCCCAGGGTGTAATCAAAATATTCCTCCCGGGGTGGCTCATATCGTGGCGTGGCCGCGCGACGTGGGCCGCCAGGGCGATGATCGTCGGCACTGGCACCGCCACTGCTGGGAGCGTAGGTAGACTAGCGGGCATGATTGTTGCATTCTCTGTAGCCCCTGCAGTAGTTAATAATGATTCCCAAGAAATGGCTGACGCCGTCGCTGAGGCCGTGCGCGTAGTCCGCGAATCCGGCCTTCCTAACGAGACCAATGCCATGTTCACCCTGCTTGAAGGCGAGTGGGACGAGGTCTTTGGAACTATTAAGAAGGCCACTGACGCGGTGCGTGCGGTATCCCCGCGCACATCTTTGGTGGTCAAGGCTGATATTCGCGAGGGCGTAACCAATCAACTGACTGACAAGGTAGATGCGGTTAACCGCCGCCTTGCAAAGGAGGACTAGATGACTTCAGCAAATAATGCTTATGTAGGAGGCGCGCTCGACCTCAGCCAAGTAAAGGCGCGGGCCGAGGCACGGCAGAAGGCACAGGAATCTCCGCAGACCACTGCTGGCGGGATCCAACCCTTCTTCACTGTGACGGAAGCTAACTTCGACCAGGACGTGGTGCGCCGTTCTACGGAAGTTCCGGTGATTGTTCTCATTGGCACCGCCCGTTCCACGCAGTCGGAGCAGCTAAAGACCGACCTACAGGGGTTGGCCGCGCAAGGAAACCGCAGCTTCCTAGTTGCCTACGTGGATGCAGATACTACCCCACAGGTTGCGCAGGCCTTTGGCGTGAAGAACCTCCCCACTGTGGTGGCCCTGGGCGCTGGGCAGCCGCTGACGAATTTCGAGGGTGCACAACCACTAGATGCGCTAAAACAATGGGTAGATGCCTTGGTGCAGAATGTTGGCCCACAGTTGAAGGGCCTACAGAGCGATGCGGGAGAGCCCCAGACCCAAGAGGAAGAAGAGGATCCGCGCCTCCAAGAAGCAGAGGGCTTCTTAAATGCTGGCGATTTTGATGGTGCTCTTAAGGTCTATAACTCCATCTTGGAGGCTGAGCCCGAAAACGTGCAGATTAAGCAGGCCCGCGATACAACCGTACTGCTCAAGCGCCTTGATCCTGCCAACCAGACCGAGGATCCGATTGCGGCTGCGGAAGGGGACAAGGGGGACGTCGATAAGCAGATGCGTGCTGCCGACGCCGAAGTGGTTGCCGGCGCCCCAGAAAAGGCCTTTGATCGCCTCATCGAGACGATGAAGGCAACGGCCGGTGATGAGAAAGCTCGCGTGCGCGAGCGCTTGCTGGAGCTCTTCGGGCTCTTTGAGGGCAATGACCCGCGCGTGATGGAAGCTCGCACCAAGCTGGCGAGTGCCCTGTACTAGCTTGGGTAGGATGGGAAAGCATGACTTCAGTGCTTTTCCTGTGCAATACAAATCGCGGCAAGTCGCAGATGGCTGCGGCGCTTGCCGCCAAGCATGCGCCTGAGTGGGATATTTACTCGGCTGGGGTGCAAACTACCCCGGAACATATCCAGCAGGGCATCAATCAAGAGGCCAAAGCTTCCCTCGCGAAGGTGGGGGCAGAAATGACTGGTACTCCTGCTCTAGTGGATCCCCACCTTGCTGCCGCTGTCGACCACGTCATCGTGGTAGGTGATGCGGAATATGACGGGCCAGCGCAGAGGTGGGCCATCGAGGATCCCTCGTTGCGTGGTCTGGAAGGTGAAGAGCGCATGGATGCGCTTCGCGATGATATCGAAGCGCGCGTGGTGGAGTTCCTACGCACGCAGCGATAGGCGTTTTATTGCTCCAGTACGTACCACTGCACCGAGTTGGCCGGTAGGTGAAGCGTGGCGGAATTATCCGCCACGTGAATATGCTGAGGAAGCGGGTTCCCAGCGCCCTCATAAACGGCATCATCGGTGTTAAGTACCATTTTCCAAGCACCATCACGTGGAACCCAGAGGCCGTAGTTGGGAATGGAAGAACCCGACAGGTTGCACACAGCGAGCAAGGCAGACCCGTCCGCGCCATAGCGGACGTAACCCAGCACGTTATTGTTCGAGTCATCGGCCTTGACCCATTGGAAGCCGTCTTGGCTAAAATCCTGGCTCCACAAAGCTGGGGTGTCGCGGTAAATGAGGTTGATATCGCGCACGAGGCGCTTAATGCCCCGGTGCCACTCATTGCCCCAACCATCGAGGTTGCCCCAATCCACGGAATGCTCCTCGGACCACTCGGTGGTTTGTCCAAATTCCTGGCCCATGAAGAGCAGATTCTTGCCAGGGTGGGAGAACATGTAGCCATACAAAGCGCGCAATCCGGCGGCCTTATTCCAGTCGTCGCCAGGCATGCGCTGCCACAGTGAACCCTTGCCGTGGACTACTTCGTCGTGGCTAAACGGCAACACGTAGCGCTCAGAATAGGCATACACCATGGAGAAGGTGAGCTCGCCATGGTGATAGGAGCGGTGGATGGGCTCGTGCTTGAAGTACTCCAGGGTGTCATTCATCCATCCCATATTCCACTTCAGGGAAAAGCCCAGCCCGTTCTCGGAAGTAGGAGCGGTAACGCCCGGCCAGGAGGTGGATTCCTCGGCGATGGTGAGTACGCCAGGATGGGTGCGGTTGAGGGTGGCGTTGGTTTCCTGCAGGAATTGGACGGCTTCTAAATTCTCGCGCCCGCCAAACTGATTGGGTAGCCATTCATCGCGGGAGTAGTCCAGGTAAAGCATGGAAGCGACGGCGTCTACGCGCAGGCCGTCAATGTGGAATTCTTCAGCCCAATACAGGGCGTTGGCTACGAGGAAATTGCGCACCTCATTGCGGCCAAAGTCAAAAACATAGGTACCCCAGTCGGCTTGCTCGCCGCGGCGGGGATCGGGGTGCTCATAAAGCGCTTGACCATCGAAGCGGCCTAAGGCCCAGTCATCTTTGGGGAAGTGGGCTGGCACCCAGTCCACGATGACCCCGATGCCGTTTTCGTGCAGTGCATTGACTAATGCGCGGAACTCATCCGGCGAGCCCCACCGCGCTGAAGGCGAGTAATAGCCAGAGACTTGGTAGCCCCAAGAGCCGCCGAAGGGGTGCTCGGCCACGGGCAAGAGCTCGACGTGGGTAAAACCATGCTCCTTGAGATAAGGGATGAGCTCCTCGCGAAGTCGGTTATAATTCGCCCCGACCTTCCACGAGCCAACGTGGACCTCATAGATGCTCATCGGGACATCGAGGTTGCCGGTGCGCTTGTCCATCCACGCGGAATCAGACCAGCCGAAGCTGGTGGAATCCACGATCGAGTCCGTTTCCGGCGGACAGGTGGTGCGCTTGGCCAATGGGTCGGCCTTGTCTTGGCGGCCTTCCTGGCTAAAGATGGCGAACTTATAGTGCTCGCCAGCACCGATGCCTGGGACAAAGACCTCCCATACGCCGGTAGAACCGAGCGAACGCATGGGGTACTGGGTAGGATTCCAGCCGCAGAAATCGCCCACGACGGCAACACCTTGGGCATTGGGGGCCCATACGGCAAAGGACACACCGCTTACGGGGCCCATCTCTGTGTCATAAGAGCGTAGGTTGGCGCCGAGGACATCCCAAAGGCGCTCGTGGCGACCTTCGCCGATAAGGTGCAGATCTAGAGAGCCGATGGTGGGCAGGAAATGATATCCGTCTGCCACGGTGCGGGTAGGGGCGCCGGGGTAGGAGATTTCGAGGCGGTAGTCGCAGTTCTCGCCTACTTCCGCTTCCCAGATATCGTCGCCCACCAAATTCATAGACAAGGATTGTGTGGGGGTATGAAGTTGTACCGCGGTGGCACCAGGCTGGCGGGTACGGACGGTACCTTCATGCCAGCCGTAGAATCCGTGTGGGTCATGGTGGCGGCAGTCATTGAGACGAGCGAGGTCAGCGGCCGGGATGTTCATATAATCAGGGTACCTAGATTGGGCGCGTTCCGGTGGACAAATGTTTACGGGCGATAGTCGGTGACCTCGCGCCAGGTGAGCTGCTCCTGAAGGGCATGGTCGGCAGGGGGAAGGACGAAGACATGGGCGACGTCGCGAAGCGGCTCTAAGCGCACAAAATTGCGCTCGGACCAGTGATAGGCAGAGCCGGTAATCGTGTCTTGGACGGAATAGGACTCGCCGGGATGGCGGCCGATAGCGCGCATATCTACCGTAACGGTCGCTTCTTGCGCATTGCGCGGATCCAGGTTGACCACGACGAGAACCACATTGCCGGTGGCTGGATCGGCCTTGGAATAGGCAATGATGGCGTCATTGTCGGTGTCATGGAAGCGGAGGGTACGCAGTTGTTGCAATGCGGGGTTATCGCGGCGAATCTGATTGAGCAGCCGGATATAGGACTCTAAAGAGTCTCCTGACGCAACCGCAGCAGCAAAGTCGCGCGGCCGCAATTCGTACTTCTCCGAATCGAGGTATTCCTCGGACCCTGGGGCTACCGGGGTGTGCTCATAGAGCTCAAAACCGGAGTACACGCCCCATAGCGGAGACATGGTGGCAGCGAGGACAGCGCGTATGGCGAACATGGCGCGCCCCCCGGTTTGTAAAGATTCATGCAGGATATCCGGGGTATTGACAAAAAGATTAGGCCGGCAAATATCCGCCTGCTCTACGTGCATCTGGCCAAATTGGGTGAGCTCATGCTTCGTGGTCTGCCAAGTGAAGTAGGTATAGGACTGGGAAAACCCTGCTTTTGCTAGCCCGAAAAGGCGAGGGGCGCGGGTAAAGGCCTCTGCCAAGAAGATGACGTCTGGGTGGGTGGCGTGTACGCGGGTAATCAGCCAATCCCAGAAGTTGGCGGGCTTGGTGTGTGGGTTATCTACGCGGAAAGTGCTCACTCCGGCTTCGACCCAAATCATGAGCGTTTCATAGATTTCGTGATAGATGGCATCCTGCGCGTTATCGAAGTTGAGTGGATAGATATCCTGATACTTCTTCGGTGGGTTCTCAGCGTAGGCGATGGTGCCATCAGGAAGGACCGTGAAAAATTCTGGGTGGCTGGTGGCCCACGGGTGATCGGGCGATGCCTGCAGCGCGAAATCAAGCGCTACTTCCAGGCCAAGCTCCTCGGCGCGAGAGACCAGCTTCTTGAAGTCTTCTATTGTGCCCAATTCGGGGTGGGTGGTGGAGTGGTCCTGGATGGCCCACGGACTTCCCACATCACCGGGCTCAGCAACGACCGAGTTATTTTTTCCCTTCCGATGCACCTTGCCAATGGGATGAATGGGTGGAAAATACACCGTATCGAAGCCCATATCGGCCACGCGCTCTAGTGCTTGGGCAGTAGTGTCGAAGGTGCCGTGCACAGGATTTCCCTCTTTGTCCCAGCCACCCGTGGAACGGGGGAAGAGCTCATACCACGAGTTATAAAGCGCGGCCGGGCGCTCCACGTAGACCTCGTGAATGGCGCCTTCTACTAGGAGATCACGCAGGGGATGGGAGTGCAGGATGTCTGCGGCCTCGTCCGAGAGCGCCACCTGCACGCGCTTATCGACGTCCAAAGACTCATCCTCCAAGTCCCGTGCAGCAGCAAAGAGGGGCGCCACAATATCCGAGGGGGTTTGCAAGGCCGCCCGAGAAAATAGATCCGCACCATGCTGGAGGTCATTGGCCAACTCGGCAGCGGATTGCCCAGCCGCCATCTTTTTAGTAACCGCGTTCTTCCACGTAGCAATGGGATCGGACCAGGCATCGACGCGGAAGTACCAGGTGCCTTGGGTACCTGGGGTAAAGACGCCGTGCACTCGATCTTGGTCTTTGGGGTCTACCTGCATGGTGACAGAGGACGTAGCCGTGGACCGCGCCGCCCAGGCAGACAAAGTGGCTGAGACCGCGTCGTGGCCTTCGCGCCAGACCAGTGCGGTGACAGGAATTACCTCGCCCACAACGGCTTTAGAAGCTACAGAACCGGCGGAGATAAGCGGGCGGACATCGTCAATACCAAGGCGAGTAGTCATGCCCATAAGACTAATGCAGCTGTGTCAATTTCACCGGGCAAAGAATAAATCAGTCACAATGGAAGGCGTGAACGACGTAACTCCTACAGATCAAGATTGGCTCGTAGATTTTCGCGGCGTCGAGTTGCGCCGCGGCGGCAAGACCCTCGTTGGTCCTGTGGACTGGCAGGTGGAACTCGATGAGCGCTGGGTAATTATTGGCCCCAATGGCGCGGGTAAGACCTCGCTAGTGCGCATGGCCGCGGCCGAAGAATTCCCTTCAAAGGGCACCGCCTTTTTGATGGGGGAGCAGATCGGCAAAACTGATATGCGCGATCTGCGCGCGCTCATCGGCATCTCCTCCGCTGCAGTGCAATCGCGAATCCCCGAAAATGAGCGCGTGGACGATCTCGTCGTCTCCGCAGGCTATGCAGTGCTGGGCCGCTGGCGGGAGGAATATCAGGACATGGACTTCTCCCGCGCTGATGAGATTTTGGCCCAGGTAGGTGCAACCCACCTGAAAGAGCGCACCTGGGGAACATTATCAGAGGGCGAAAAGAAGCGCGTCGTCCTCGCCCGCGCACTCATGACTAACCCAGAGCTGCTCATCCTAGACGAGCCTTCCGCCGGAATGGACCTGGGAGGCCGCGAAGACCTGGTGGGATACCTCGGCGATCTAGCCATGGATCCAGATGCCCCAGCCATCATCATGATCACCCACCACGTGGAGGAGATCCCATACGGATTTACCCACGCCATGCTGCTGGATGAGGGTAAGGTAGTGGCAAAAGGTCTGATTAATTCAGTCCTCACCTCAGAAAACCTGACTCGCGCCTTCCACCAGCCCATTCAGGTAGACCGCATTGGACAGCGATACTTCGCCCGCCGAGCTTCTCTATGACCAACCCTTTTCATGACCGTATCGATGCCGTTGACGCCAGCGATACCACCGGCTTTAACGGTGGGCGCTTGGCGGCAACCGTCCTGCTTCTACGGGACGGCACCGACGGTCTTGAAGTATGGGTACAAGAGCGCGTGCACACCATGCACAATTACCCGGGGCATTCGGTCTTTCCCGGCGGCGGCGTAGACCCACGCGACTTTCCGCCGCGTTCCTGGGACTCGGGCGAACTATGGGCCGGAAAATCCGTCATCTCCATGGCCCGACGGATGGGCGTAACAAAGTACAAAGCCCACGCGCTAGTATTCGCCGCTGCCCGGGAGCTCTTTGAGGAAGCCGGCACCCTCTTTGCCATCCGCGAAGACGGAATTGTCTCCAATGCACGGCGGTATCACAAGGAGCGAAAACTACTCGAGAGCCACACCATTTCCTTTACCGAATTCCTCAGCAATAACGGCATGCGTGTCGACGCCGATATGCTCCTTCCCTGGGCACGGTGGGTAGGAAAGGGAAAAAGCCACTGGTTCGACACCTTCTTTTTCGTCGGGGTGCTGCCCTCTGGCCAAGAACCCGATGGGGATACCGACGAGGCGGACGATGCCGGATGGTTTTCTCCCCAGCTCATCCTGGACGGCTGGCGCGCCGGGCTGGTGCGCCTAGTCATTCCTACTTGGGCGCAGATGCAGAGGCTGAGCAGATACTCCTCGGTTCAAGAAGTCCTCGATGATGCGTCCTTTTCTGACCTGCGCCCTGTTATCGGGGATCCGCGCGAGGACCCTCGTTACCGCGAATTCTTTTCCACCACCCCTTTAGACCGCATATGAGTTATACCCCCGCAGAAGTCAGCTTCTTGATTGAGCACCACGAGGAAATTGCTCACCTCGATCTCACCTTGACCAAGGCTTCTCGGCTTAAAGACACCGAAGTCTTGAAAGAGAAGTTCGGCGACTATGGCCGCGCAGTCATGGAGCTGGTGACCGCACGTAGTTCGGGCAAGCTTCCCAGTGATTGGCTGATGGACGCCGACTCAGCCCAACAAGCAACCCCCGTCGAGGTTGCGGCATACCGGGCGGCATTTCTTGCAGAGCAGGGGGTGGGCAGCGTCCACGACATCACCTGCTCCATCGGTACGGAAGGTCTAAATTCTCCGCTCGACTACTTTGGCTCAGACTTGGACGAGTCGCGCGTGAGAATGGCGAGGCACAATCTTTCTTCGACCAAGATCTTTCGCGCTGATGCGCTCACCACTACAACGACTGCCGATGTCCTCCTTGCAGATCCCGCCCGTCGCGCCGGAGGTAGAAGAATCACCCGGCCGGAGGATCTCGTGCCACCGCTTCCAGAGGTCGTCGACAAGCATCGAGACAAGGAATTGGCCATTAAGTGTGCACCCGGCCTTGATTTCAGCGAATGGAACGGCCTTGTTACCGTCGCAAGCGTCGACGGCGGAGTAAAAGAAGCCTGCCTTTATACCCCAGGCCTAGGAACCGGCCGAAGGGCAGTAATGATTCGTGGACACAAGCTAGACGTCCTCGATGATCAAGAAACAAACCTGCCCGAGGCCGGAGACATTGGTAGCTACCTCATTGACCCGGACGGTGCCATTGTGCGCTCCGGCTTGGTGCGGCATTACGCGGCACGGGAAGGGCTGCACCAAATCGATGAGCGCATCGCGTACCTGACAGGGGAGAGGATTCCGGAGGGAGCCTCGGGATTTCCATTCATAGAAAAAGTACCCCTAAAGAGATTAAAATCCGTACTTAAATCCTATGACGCGGGGAGCTTGGAAATCCTCGTGCGCGGGGTAGAAGTGGACCCTGACCAGCTGCGGAAGAAGATGAAGCTCAAGGGGAAGAAGCCTTTTGCGGTAATCATTACGCGAATTGGCGCACAAGGAATCGCCTTGCTGTGCAAACCCCGAGTATCATCGTCCGAGGATAATTACGCAACATAGATATATCGGAAAGGTGAGTGCCCAATGCCAACTATCGTGGCTCTGGTCAAACACGTGCCGGATACGTGGTCTACCAAGTCTTTGGAAGATGACCACACCCTGGATCGCACCTCCGTGGATAACGTCATTGATGAGGTTAATGAGTATTCCGTGGAACAAGCCCTGCGCCTGCGCGACGACAACCCGGATGCGGGTTATAAGGTAGTAGCGCTGACCATGGGGCCGGCCCAGGCAGACGAAGCATTGCGCAAGGCACTGGCTATGGGTGCCGATGACGCGGTGCTTGTCTCCGATGATTCGCTGGCGGGAGCGGATGCGCTGTCGACCG
The DNA here is from genome assembly GCF_022345765.1 of Corynebacterium nasorum. Classification (NCBI taxonomy): domain Bacteria; kingdom Bacillati; phylum Actinomycetota; class Actinomycetes; order Mycobacteriales; family Corynebacteriaceae; genus Corynebacterium; species Corynebacterium nasorum. The sequence goes on from NZ_JAKRDR010000020.1 coordinate 25,719, forward strand.
CATGGACTCTTAACGCTGCGCTGAACAAGCTTGACGACGTCCAATTGATCACCGCTGGCACCGAGGCCTCCGATGCCTCGACCGGCCTACTTACTGGATTGCTCGCCGAATACCGCCAGCTGCCTGCCCTTACCGGGCTGCACAAGGTAGAGCTGGCGGGCGGCACGCTGCGTGGCACGCGAGATGATGCGCGTGGCACCTGGGAACTAGAAGCGCCGCTGCCTGCAATTGTTTCTGTGAACGATAAGAGCGACAAGCCGCGCTTCCCTAACTTCAAGGGATTGATGGCTGCTAAGAAGGCGGAAATCACTACTTTCTCCTTAGCTGATTTGGGAATTGAGGCAATTGCGCCCACTACCTCCGTTTCGGCCGCCGAAAAGCGCCCACCGCGCACCGCTGGCGAGGTTATTTCTGAGCCCAACCCGCAAGACGCAGCGAAGAAGATCGCTGACTTCCTAGCCGCAAAGAACTTGATTTAGGAGTCGATATGTCTCACGTTTACGTATTAGTTGAGCACGATGCGGAAAAAGTCCTTCCCGTTACCGGAGAACTGATTACGGCCGCGCGCGAATTGGGTACGGTGTCTGCAGTGGTCGTCGGCAAGCAGGCAGATAAGTTCGATGCTGACCTTGCCGCCCTTGGCGCCGCGCAGGTGGTCCAAGCAACGGCCGAAGACTATGACCAGCGCCTCCTGATTCCAGAAGTCGATGCCTTGCATGCTCTCGGCGCCGCGAACCCCGCACCTATCGTGCTGGCCGCAACTCCCGCCAATAACGAGATTGCCGGCCGCCTAGCTGCCCGCCTCGCTTCCGGCGCACTGGTCAATGTCAGCGGCATCGCCGCTGATGGTTCCGCCCAGATGACCATTTTTGGTGGCTCCTATGAGACTACCTCTACCGCTACCGGCCAGTGCCCGATCTATACGCTGCGCCCAGGCGCGGTAGAGGCCGCACCACAGCAGGTGGAAGCGCAACCAGCCCCGATGCCGTTGCCGGCCGCTACTGGCAAAGATGTCAAGGTAACTTCCTTTACCCCTGCCCAGAAATCTGCACGTCCGGAAATTACCGAAGCCAAGGTGGTCGTCGCTGGCGGCCGGGGCGTGGGTGATGAATTTGGTGATGTTATCGAGCCGCTTGCCGACGCCCTCGGCGCCGCAGTCGGCGCTACCCGCGATGCGGTAGACGAAGGCTTCTATGACGCTGCCTATCAGATCGGCCAGACTGGCGTTACCGTTTCGCCTGAACTCTATATCGGTTTGGGCATCTCCGGCGCTATCCAACACACCTCCGGCATGCAGACCTCTGGCACTATTGTGGTGGTCAACCAGGACCAGGATGAGCCATTTTTCCAGATCGCTGACCTTGGCGTTGTGGGTGACCTCCATGAAATCGCCCCGGCCTTGACCGAGGAACTGAAGGCACGCAAATAATGCCGCATTATTTTGACTACGCTGCTACCCAGCCGATGCGCCAGAGCGCGATTGACGCGTGGGTAGCTGCGGCTGGCTCCCTGAACTCCGGCGCGCAGTATGGTTCCGGCCGCAAGGCTCGGTCTGTGCTCGATGATGCCCGCGAGAAGGTTGCTTCACTCCTCGGCTGCGAGCCAATCGAGGTGATTTTCACTTCTTCTGGCACAGAGGCAGACAATATCGCCATTCAGGGACTTTATGCGGCCGGTAAAACAAACCGCATAGTTTCCACCGATATTGAGCATCCCGCCGTGCGCGATACCGTGGCTAAGCTGCACAATTCGGGTGCTGCCGTCGAGATTCTTCCTGTCGATCGCTCCGGACACATAGCAGACCTGTCGGCTCTAGACACGCTTGCCGACGTCGCTACCTGCATGTGGGCCAATAACGAAACCGGCGCCATTCAACCCATCGAAGATATTGCCGCCCGAGCCAGCGCAGTGGGTACACCGGTACACGTTGATGCCGTGCAAGCGGTAGGAAAGGTTCCCATCGACTTTTCCCACCTAGGGATCACCAGCCTTGCAGCTAGCGCCCACAAGTTCGGCGGTCCCCGCGGCATTGGCCTACTTCTAGCCAAGCGGAGTCCCTCACCCCAACCCATTGCCTATGGCGGTGGGCAGGAGCGCGGAATTCGTCCTGGAACTGTCGACGTCGCTGGTGCTTCCGGTCTAGCTGCGGCTTTGGAGGAATCCGTCGCGGAAATTTCTACTCAAGGTGAGCGGATTTCCGCGCTTCGCAATAAGCTCCGCGATGGAATTCTCGCCACCATTGACAATGCAGTCATCAATTCCACTGAACCGTGTTTGCCTTCTCACTTGCACGTCTCTTTCCCTGGTGCAGATGGCGATAGCCTCATCATGCTGCTAGATTCCCTGCAGATTGAGGCCTCAACCGGCAGCGCCTGTAGCGCAGGTGTAAACCGCATGTCTCACGTTCTGGAAGCGATGGGAGTAAGCGAGGCTGAAGGAATCGGTTCCTTGCGCTTTACGCTAGGCCGGCTTACTTCGGAAGAAGATGTCGATTACGTGTTGGCTCATCTTCCCGAGGTAATCTCCCGAGCCCGATCCGTCTAGCTTTCATTCCTTTCCTTCGCCGCTGCCCGTCGGGCGGCGATAGCTTGGCCCACCGTTAGCGCCCAGTTCTTGTTCTTGGGTGCTAGCGGTCCTTGGGGCTCGTCATATTCCCAGCGCCCATCATCAAACAGCCACACAATGTCCCCAGTGTGCGGATCCATGATATAAAAAGCACCGCCGTCAGTCTTGACGTTATGGTGGTGCTGGCATAGTGAAGCCAAATTGCTCCCTGCAGTTTTCCCTCCCCGAGCATGGTCAATGCGGTGGTCTTTCTGGCAGCTTTCCGCAGGGCGGTAGCACCCCGGCCAGCGGCACACCCCATCGCGGCCTTCCACATAGGCGCCTATGAGCGGGGGAGTAACGGGCGGAATCAAGCGGTGGATGCGCCACGCTTGAATAGTTCGTTAAGTATTTCACGTGGGGTTGCGCCGCCGAGGATTTGTCGGGGTGTTTCGTTGAGCTCATTTTGCACCCACGCGACAT
>NZ_JAKRDR010000021.1:0-28549 GCF_022345765.1 Corynebacterium nasorum
GCCAGGAGGGGGCGTCGGCAAGCGGGGCGGCACCTACCGAGGTAGGCAGCGGCCGTTCGGGCGCGGGCCGGGCACAACCGGCGAGGCAGAAAGCGACCAGGATGGCGAAAATGACAGTGCGCTGCATTGAAAATCCCCCCGAATTGAAAAGTGCAACGCCCCGAAGTTTAGCGGCTGACTGTGAATCGCGCAGTCCAACTTTTGTATAGCGCGCGAATCGCTAGAATGTCAGACATGCCTAATACTTCCCAGTCGCAACAGTGGTTTGAGCGTTCCTCCAAGGTGATTCCGGGCGGGGTGAACTCGCCGGTGCGCGCGTTCGGTTCCGTGGGCGGCCAGGCCCGCGTCATTGAGCGCGGCGCGGGTTCGCGCCTGTGGGATGCCGATGGCAATGAGTATGTTGACCTGGTCAGTTCCTATGGTCCGATGATTCACGGCAACGCGCACCCGGAGATTGTGGAGGCCGTGCAGAAGGCGGCTGCGGGCGGTTTGAGCTTCGGCTCGCCTACAGAAGGCGAAGCTTTGCTCGCGGAGGCCATCGTTTCGCGCACCGCGGCCGATAAGGTGCGCATGGTCAATTCCGGCACCGAGGCCACCATGTCCGCGGTGCGCCTGGCCCGCGGCTATACCGGCCGCGCCAAGGTATTGAAGTTTGAAGGCTGCTACCACGGCCACGTGGATGCCCTGCTGGCCTCGGCCGGTTCCGGTGTGGCGACCTTTGCGCTGCCGGATTCCCCGGGCGTGACGGGCGCGACGGCGGCCGATACCATCGTCGTTCCTTATAACGATATCGAGGCCGTGCGCGAGGCCTTCGCGCAGCACCCGGGCGAGATTGCTTGCATTATCGCGGAGGCCTCGGCCGGCAATATGGGCACCGTGGCACCAGATGAGGGCTTCAACGCCGCGCTTGCCGACGTCGCCCATGAAGACGGCGCCCTCCTCATCCTCGATGAGGTCATGACCGGTTTCCGCACCTCCTATAAGGGTTGGTACGGCGTCGACGGCGTGGCGGCGGACCTGGTGACCTTTGGCAAGGTCGTCTCCGGTGGCTTGCCGGCCGCTGCCTTTGGCGGCCGCGCCGAGGTCATGGACTACCTCGCGCCGGAAGGTCCGGTCTACCAGGCGGGCACGCTCTCCGGTAACCCGGTGGCAATGGCTTCGGGCCTGAAGTCTTTGGAGCTGGCCGATGAATCGCTCTATGAGCGCCTGCAGGCCAATGCGGACCGCCTGACCGGCATGATTTCTGAGGCGCTGTCGGCCGAGGGCGTAGCGCACCACATCCAGCGCGCGTCTTCGATGTTCTCCATCCGTTTTGCCGAGGGCGAGGGCCGCAACTTCGCCGATATGCAGGCGGCCGAGACCTTCCGCTTCACCCCGTTCTTCCACGCCCTGCTGGATAACGGCATCTATGTCGCGCCGAGCCCATTCGAGACCTGGTTCGTCTCGGATGCTCTTAACGACGCCGACTTTGAACTCATCGAGGCGGCCCTCAAGCCCGCCGCACAAGCTGCGGCCGCTGCGCGTCCCGCAAACTAAGGAGAGACATGACACGCACCATCGTTCACCTCGTGCGTCACGGCGAGGTCCACAACCCAGAGAAGATCCTCTACGGGCGTATCCCGGGGTATCACCTATCCTCGCGCGGGCATTCCATGGCGGCGCGGACCGCGGAGTCCTTTCGCGACCATGATGTGACCTACCTGGCAGCCTCGCCACTGCAGCGCGCCCAAGAGACAGCGCGGCCGATTGCGGAGGTAACGGGACTGGACGTGGACGTCGATAAGACGCTCATTGAATCCGGCAATCGCTTCGAGGGCCTGCGCACCAAGGGTCTGCGCTCCGCACTGTGGAATCCGCGCCGTTGGCCGCTGCTGGTCAATCCGCTGGAGCCATCGTGGGGCGAGCCTTATGACCAGATTGCCGAGCGCATGCTGGGCTCCATCGAGCGCGCCCGTACCGCCGCCGCCGGCCACGAGGCGATTTTGGTCAGCCACCAGCTGCCCATCGTGATGGTGCAGCGCACCGTGCTCGGCCAGCGCTTGCCGCACGCGCCGTGGAACCGCGAATGCGACTTGGCCTCGGTAACCTCCCTGCTTTTTGAAGACAACCAGGTCACCGATATTTTCTACTCTTCGCCGGCGCAGGAGATTTAATGGCACTACGACGCAAACGCGCAGTTGGCGCGGTGCTGGCGGCAGTAGCCGTGACCCTTGCTGGGTGCGCGCAGGATTCCGATAACGCCCAAAATGCGGTTGCTACCGGCGGTAACTTCGAATTCATCACCCCCGGCGGCGAGAAGGTCATCAATTACGAGGAATCCGAGCGCAAGCCGCTGCGCACGTTCTCCGGCGAGGATGTGCGCGATACGGATAAGACCATCTCCTTGGAAGACTATGACGGCGAAATCGTCGTGCTTAACTCCTGGGGCCAGTGGTGCGCGCCCTGCCGCAGCGAGGCCGATGACCTCCAAGAGGTTCACTCCGAGCTGCAAAAACGCCAGATCGGCACCGTCTTGGGCATCAATGTGCGCGACTATAACCCCCAGGTGTCCAATGACTTCCTCGAAGACAACGGGCTGAAGTATCCCTCCATCTATGATCCGCCGTTTAAGACCGCTGCGGCCCTAGGCGGCGTGCCGACTTCCGTGGTGCCCACCACCATTGTCTTGGATAAACAGCACCGCCCGGCTACGGTCTTTTTGCGTTCCATCACCGCTAAAGATGTGCTGGACGTAGTGGACAAGTTAGAAAAGGAATAAATGGATAACGCAGCGAGCATCGGCAACTCTTTTGCTGAGGCCGCGACCTCCGGCCCTCTCCTTCTGGGCCTGCTCGCGGCCGCCCTAGCGGGGCTGGTGAGCTTTGCCAGTCCGTGTGTGATCCCGCTGGTTCCCGGCTATATTTCCTACCTGGCCGGCGTGGTAGGCGGGGAGGTTACCTTCGATGGGGAGTTGGGGGTGGGCGTCGGCAAGCGCAGGCAATGGGCCGTTGTCCTTGCATCGGCACTGTTCATCCTGGGCTTTACCGTGGTTTTTCTGCTGGCGACGGTCTCCGTATTCGGCGCGATTTCCGCGCTAAGGCTCAACGAAGAAATGCTCATGCGGGTCGGCGGCGGCGTGACTATCCTGATGGGCGTGGTCTTCCTAGGCGCGATTCCAGCGCTGCAGAAAGACACCCGCCTGGCGCCGAAGCGCTGGACCACCTGGCTGGGCGCGCCGCTGCTCGGCGGGGTATTCGCGCTGGGCTGGACGCCGTGTCTGGGCCCAACGCTGGCCGCCATCATTTCCGTATCGGCCGGCACCGAGGGCATGACGGCCGCGCGCGGGGTGCTGCTCATTATCTTTTATTGCCTGGGCCTGGGCTTACCGTTCCTTCTGGTGGCGCTGGGCTCCGCGCGGGCGATGCGCACGATTTCGTGGGCCCGCAAACACTCGCATACCATCCAAATAATCGGCGGCGTGGCCATGATCCTCGTCGGCCTGGCCCTGGTAACCGGCCTATGGGGCGAATTTATTAGCCTCATCCGCCAGTGGACCGGCAACTACGGCGCAACCCTTATTTAGGAGAGACGTGAAATATTTCCGCAAAGCCTGGCATTGGCTGACTAGTATGCGCACCGCGCTAGCGCTGCTCTTCTTGCTGGCGCTGGCCGCGATCCCCGGTTCTTTGCTGCCGCAGCGCGATCTCAACGAGCAGAACGTGCAAGACTTTATCGAGTCCAATGGCAACGTGGCGAAGATCTATGACAAGCTGCAGCTTTTCGACGTCTTTTCCTCCGTCTGGTTCCAGGCCATCTTCGTCCTCTTGGCGATTTCCCTGGTTGGCTGCATCCTGCCGCGCTCCTGGGATCACTATAAGGCGTGGAAGACCCCGCCGACGCGCGCGCCGAAGTACCTCCACAAGCTGCCGCTGGCGGCCGAGGGGCACTCGGAAAAGAGCGAGGAGGAACTATCCACGGAAATTAAGAAGCGCCTGAAGAGGTGGCGCGTGGCCGAGTATTCCCCGGAGAAGGACCGTGCCGGCGTGCATACCTTCTCCGCGGAGCGCGGCTACGGCCGCGAGCTAGCCAACCTCATTTTCCACGTGGCGCTGGTAGCCATCCTGGTTACGGTTGCCGCCGGCAAACTGGTCAACTACGAAGGCCAGGTCATTGTGGTCACTGAGTCTGGCTCGCAGGGCGGCGGCCAGACCCTGGACCAGTCCACGGAGTTCTGCAATACCTCTACGTCTAATTTTGACTCCTTCCGCGCCGGCCCGCTTTTCGACGGCACCGGGCTCCACCCTTTCTGCCTCGTCGCCCATGACTTCGCGGCCGAGTACCTGCCGAACGGCCAGGCCGAGATGTTTACCTCCAACGTCTCCTACGCGGAGGGCGATGACATCTACAAGGATGACTCCGAGTGGAAGGATTATGAGCTCAAGGTCAACCACCCGTTGCGGCTCGCGCATAACCGCGTCTACTTGCAGGGCCATGGCTACGCGCCGACGGTCACCGTGGAATGGCCCAATGGTGAAAAGCGCACCCAGACCATTCAGTTCCAGCCGAATGATACGACCTTCTTCTTGTCCTCCGGCGCGATGCGCTTTGACCCGCCGGCCGGCATGCACCCGGACCTCTATGAGCGTCGTCAAAATCAGATCGCCATTCAGGGCCTCTTCGCGCCTACGGCTGAGTGGGCCGGTGAGAACGGCAAGCTGCTGCAGTCCTCCTACCCAGGTTTGCAGGATCCGGCCATGGCCATCGATATCTACCGTGGTGATGCCGGCTTGGATACCGGCACCCCGCAGTCCTTCTTCTCGTTGGATCCGAACCTGGTGCACTCCGGCCAGCTGCGAAAGATTGACCGCGTGAACCTCAACCAGGGTGAGGATGTCACCCTGGACGATGGCACCAAGATCACTTTCGACGGCGCCAGCGAGTTTGCCAATTACCAGGTCTCTTATGACCCCTTCCAGAAGTGGGTGCTGGTCTCCGCGCTGGTAATGCTCATCTCCTTGGTGGGTTCGCTGGTGATTAAGCGCCGCCGCGTCTATATCCGCCTGCGGCCGAACGCGGCCGGCGGCACCGATGTGGAAATGGGCGGCCTCGCCCGCACCGACCGCGCCGGTTGGTCGGAGGAGTTCCACGAGTTGCACCGCGCGCTGCTGGAGCTGCCGGACCCAGATGAGGTCGAAGAAGACGAGCTTTATACCGATGATTAGTACGTCATCCTAGTCCAACAAAAGTTGGACTAGGCCGTTTCGCTGAGTAAGGTAATCAGCACTATCCCCGCACGTGTATTGGCTAGGAGCGTTCATGCAGATCGATCAGAATCTGTCTAATTTCTCGGATATCGCGGTGCAGACCGCCTTTGTGGTGTACTGTGTCGCGCTCTTTATGTCGCTGTTTTACTACGGACGCTTGCAGAGCATTATCGAGGGCCGCCGTGCCGTGAAGTCCCAGGCCTCGAAGGTCTTGGTGGGGGCGGGCGCTGGGGACGTCGAAAAGCAGGGCTATGCAGGCGAAGTAGCTAAGTACTCCTCCGGTATCACGGACGATGAGCTGAAGGAGAAGGAGCGCAAGGCCGATAAGCTCGGCGGTATGACCAGCTCGCTGATGTGGGTAGGCATTGCGCTCCACGCCGCGGCGATTGTGCTGCGTGGCCTGGCTACCGGCCGTTTCCCCTTTGGCAACCTATACGAGTACGTGCTGATGGTGAGCTTCGGTGTGCTGCTGGTGGGCAATATTGCCATGCAGCGTAAGGAGTGGCGCACCGTGTGGCCATGGCTGCTCACCCCGGTATTGGCGCTGATGTTTTATGGCTCCACCAAGCTCTATGCCGAGTCTGCCCCAGTGGTGCCGGCGCTGCAGTCGCACTGGCTGCCCATCCACGTCACCGTGGTGTCCTTGGGCGCGTCCATTGGTATTATTTCCGGCATTGTCTCGCTGCTGACCCTATTCCGTATGGCACAGCCGAAGCATGCCGAGCATGGCTTTTTCGGTGCTGTAGCCCGCCCATTGCCTTCTGCCGCGAAGATTGACCAGCTGGCCTACCGTCTGGCCGTAATCACCCTGCCAACCTTGGGCTTGGGCATTATCCTGGGGGCCATCTGGGCCGAGTCCGCTTGGGGCCGCTTCTGGGGCTGGGACCCGAAGGAAACCGTCTCCTTCGCTACCTGGATCCTTTATGCCGCTTACCTGCACGCGCGTGCAACGCCGGCGTTCCGTAAGGCTGCGCCGTGGATCAATGTCATGGCGATGGCGCTGATGGTCTTCAACCTCTTCTTTATCAACATGGTTGTCTCCGGCCTGCACTCCTATGCGGGGCTGAATTAAATGGCGGAGCATACGAGCCCGCGCCATAAGCCGGGCAAGCCGGCTGGTGATAATGCGGTGATTTTAGGCCTGGGCGCGCAATTTGCCGAGCGCCGCCGCGAGTTGGGCATTTTGCAGCAGCAGCTTGCCGACGCCGCCGGTATCTCCCGCTCCACCCTCCACACCATTGAGCATGGGGGCGCGGGCGTGCGGTGGGAAAAGGTTACCGCCGTGGCCGAGGCCCTCGGCTTGGAGATGCGCTTCGTGCCGAAGGAATCCTAATCCTTCTCGCCGTCGGTGTCGCGATTGCGGCGCTGGCGGCGTTTTTCTTCCTCTGCCTCCTGTGCGCGGCGTTGCTTGAAGCGCTCCTTTTCCAAGTTCCAGAGGAATTCCTCATCATCGTCGGGGCCCTTGATAGCGCGGGGTTGTTCCACCTCGCGCTTTTTCCATGTGGAGGGACCGAAGGCCTTCCACACCAAGTAGGCGGCGAGGACAAAGAGTAAAAGGAGAATGATTCGGCCCATGCGTGGAATTCTACCTGCACCGCGTACAATCAACCCCCATGACGCATAATCTTGAGCCACCTAAGCCGGACCCAGAACTGCGCCGCCGTTCCCGCGCGGCGCTGTGGAAGTATGGGCTTGCCCGCGTAGTGCTTTTTATCGCTTTGACCGTGGTGATCGAGCTGCTATCTATCGCCATCGGCTTTCCCATCCCAGTGCTTATCGCAGCGCTGCTGGCGCTCTTCGTGGCGCTGCCGCTTTCGATGCTCATCTTTAAAAAGTGGCGCATCGAGGCCACCCAAACGCTGGCCGAGTACTCCGCCCAGCGCAAGGCCCACAAACGCTGGGTACAGGCGGAGCTAGAAGGGCGCGCCGCGCAGGACTAGACGAGGATGAGTGCGGCGGCCTCGATAATCGCCCACAGGAGCATCGCGCGGCCGGTCAGGCCGAGCACGGGGATAAGCTTTGGTCCTTGAGCGCCGCGATTGACGGTGCGAATGGCACGCAGCGCGAAGGGGAAGTAGACCAAGCCGGCGAGTGCGAGCCAGCTGCTGAAGGCAATGCCAATGGTCAGCAGGAATGGCAGAAGGAGCAGCACCGTAAAGAGCAGGCGTGCCTTCTCGTTTCCGAGGCGTACGGCGAGCGTAATCTTGCCGGTTTCGGCGTCGGAGGGAATATCGCGGATATTATTGACTAAGTTCACCCCGGAGCTCATCGCGCCGATGCCCACGGCCAGCGCGAGGCCCGACCACGACAGGCGGCCGGCCTGGGTGAATTCGGTGCCGAGCACAGCGACGAGCCCGAAGAAGATAAAGACGGCGACCTCGCCGAGCCCGCGATAGCCATACGGGTTCTTGCCACCGGTATAAAACCACGCGCCGGTGATGCATAGCGCGCCGACGAGGATGAGCCACCAGGCGTGCGCCGCAAAAGACAGCGCGATGCCGGCGAGTCCGGCCACGGCGAAGGCGGCGAAGGCCGCGAGTTTCACCTGCTGCGGGCGGGCCAGGCCGCCGCCGGTGAGGCGCTGCGGACCGGTGCGGTCGTCGTCGGTGCCGCGGATGCCATCCGAGTAATCGTTGGCGTAATTGACACCGATGATGAGCGCCCACGCCACCACGAGGGCGAGAAGCGCGCGGCCGAAGTGCGCGCCGTCGGCAGCCGCTGCGGCACCAGTACCAGCGATGACTGGGGCGAAGGCATTAGCCCACGTGTGCGGGCGTGCGCCTTGGAGCCAGTCTTTGGCAGTTGCGGGATAGGCAGAAAGTGACATGTCAGTTATTGTGCCACGCCACCGCGGGCATGCTGTGCACAAGGGACGCACACGGCGGATATATAAAAGCCACGGGTATGGCGGAAGCGCGTCGTACGTACCCAAGAAAGGACGGCTGTGGGCCACACCCGTGACAAAAGTTCAATGCGTTGAACTTTCTTAAAGTTATCATGTGAATCGCTCGCGAGGCAAGGCCTTTACTACGATGAATGTCATGCATTTAAGCGATCTCCCTGAACGTACCCAGGACTACCTCAAAGTCCTGTGGGACCTCTCCGAGCACTCCGGCGGCGCGCCCATCGCGCTCAAGGAGCTGGCGGGGCGATTGAACCAAAAGGTACCCACGGCGTCGGAAGCCGTAAAGCGTCTCGTTGCCCAAGGGCTGGTGGAACATGAGCGCTACGCTGGCGTTTCGCTGACCCCAGAGGGCCAGGCACTGTCCATGGGCATGGTCCGCCGCCATCGTCTCCTCGAGACCTTCTTGGTCAAAGAGCTGGGGTACACCTGGGACGAGGTTCACGAGGATGCCGATCTCCTCGAGCATGCATGCTCCGATCGCTTCATCGATCGACTCGATCAGCACCTGGGCCATCCTCAGCGCGATCCCCACGGCGATCCCATCCCCGACGCGCAGGGCAGCATCGAGGACCTTGGCACGCTCACGCTTGACGACGTCCCCCTTCACACCCCTGTCACCATCGAGCGGGTATGCGACGGAGACACCGAGCTGTTGCGCTACCTCGACAGCCATGGCGTCGGCCTGGGCGTCGAGGTCGTAGTCGATTCCCGCGTTGCGGGCCTGCTCAACCTGCACGCAGGGGACGAGGAGTTCTCTCTTGCGGAAGTCGCGGCCGCCGACGTGACGGTGCGCGCTAACGAAGTCTAATCAGTTCTTAAAGAGCCCTGCGACACCACGACGGTCCACCTTGCCGGGGCCGGTCAGCGGCATCTCAGCAATGCGGATAATCTCGCGCGGAATCTGCCACCGAGGCAGGTCATCGAGCGCTTCGAGGATGTCGGTGCGCGAGGCCCAGCCGGTGTAAGCTGCGGCGATCATCTGGCCAAGACGTGGATCAGGGATGCCCACCACGCATACACTGTCGACGCCCGGTACCTGCAACAAGAGCTGTTCCAGTTGTTCTGGGTGCAACTTCAACCCGCCCGAGTTGATGATGCTGTCCAGACGTCCAGTGACGGTGAGTTGACCGTGGGCGTCGAGCTCCCCGGCGTCGGAAGTTGCGAACCAGCCACCGACGAAGTCGCGCGATTCCACATTGCGGTAGCCCTGCGCAATGGTCGGCCCGCCCAGGAAAATGCGGTTATCTTCCCCGATGCGCACCTCGGTGCCGGGCAGGGGAGTGCCGTTGTAGACGCAACCGCCCGCAGTCTCCGAGGAGCCATAGGTGGTTACCACGGTGATGTCGAGCTTGCGCGCAGATTCCAATAGCTGGGGATGTGGCGCTGCTCCACCTACCAGGATGGAGTTGAAACGGCGCAGTGCTTGGATGCCGTCCAGCGAATCGAGTGCCTTGTGCAGCTGCATCGGTGTGAGCGCGGTGTACATGCGGTCCTCGGTGTGGGCGAGTTCTTCTGCTGCGCGGGCGAACTCGGTGATGTTAAAGCCTTGGGACAGGTCGAGGCACAGTGGCTCCACACCCGCCACCAACGAACGCACGAGCACCTGGATGCCCGCGATGTGGTGGGCGGGCATGGCCAGTAGCCATTGGCCGGGGCCACCCAGGAAAGAATGGGTGGCATCCGCACTCGCCACCAGGTTAAGCGGGCTTAGCTGCGCACCCTTCGGTGTGCCCGTGGAACCCGAGGTGGACACCACCAAAGCAATGTCCTCAGCAATCGATTCGCCCGCGCGCATGTGGTTGCGCAGCAATTCCGTCCGCGTGCGGTCCGCTGCGGGAAGGGGTAAGAGCGTGGTCTGCCCAGCGATGGCCTTCTCGAGGTCATCCAAAATTCCTGCGGGATTGCGGGGATCGACTGGGAGTGGGGCGAGGATATGAGTCACGAATAATCAGGTTACCCGGGCATATCGCTCGTCCCGGGAGGCGGCGCGCCGGGCGTTTAGAGCAAGGCCCGCAGCCCCATGCTGAGCAAATAGAACACACCCGCCAGCACCGCGATGCAGCCGCCCGCCGACAAACTGAGTGCGGCCGCCAGCCAGAGCCCGCCGCATGCCAGCGCAATGCCCGCGATACCGGCACCGAGCATGAGCTGGGTCGGGCGCTTGATCCACGGCTGCAACGCCGCCGCCGGGGCTACCAGCAGCGCCAGGGACAAGATAGTGCCCACCGCGGGAATCACCACCACCATGGTCACGCTGATAAGCGTGAGGGTAAGCAAGTCATAGCAGCCGGGATTTCCACCTTGTGCGCGGAAGGACGTCTGGTCGAAGTAGAAGGAGACCAACGTCCGGCGAAATGCTACCAGCACGCCAAGGCTGACCACCACCAGGGCGCTGACAAACCAGACATCCTGCGCATTGACAGTGGTCAGCGAGCCCACGAGAAAGCTATCCACGTGGATAGGTAGCGGTTGGAACCAGCGCAGCAACAAGATGCCCAGGGAAAATCCCAGGGTGAGCGTCACGCCGGCGGCAGCGGTCGAAGAAATGCCCTCGACGGTACTCAACCACCGCATAAGCCAGGCCAAAGGTAGGCAGAACAGTGCCGCGCCCACCATCAAACCCGTGGAGAGATCCAAGCTCAGAAGGTTGGCCACCACTACGCCGAGCACCGCGCCGGGGAAGATTCCGTGCGACAGGCTCTCGGCGAAAAAGACGCGCTTGCCCATGACCATCAAGGTTCCAACCAAGCCAGATAAACATCCCACAGCAATGGCCTCAAGGAGGGGCATCCGCAGGATCTCTGGATCAAGATGAGACAGTCCCATTAGCTAAATACCCCCTTCAAGCCCGCTAGCGGCACGGTGACAACCAGCATCAAGCTGACGATTGCCTGCGGCGAAATCTGGTGCGCGGTTTGGGACAGCATGATGGCAAATCCCACCACCACTGCCAGCGTGGACAAGCCCGCAGCCCAGAAGCACATGCTGCGCGGGGATCCTGCGATCAAGCGCGCCGAGAGGCCTGGAATGACAATAAAACCGATAACCAGCAACACACCCACTGCCGAGCTAGCCGCCACCACGATTAGGCCAACCGCGACATTCGCAATGAGCTCATAAGCCGCCACGTTGACGCCCATGGCGCGGGCCGCTGCTGTATCGAAAGCGACGAGAATCTGCATGCGCCAGGTTGTCAGGATGAGCAGTGCCGCAATCACGCAGAGCGTGACGGAGGTTGCCAGCCTGGACTGCGTGACGTCGAGAAGCCGGCCAAACATGAGCGCCTCCAGCTGCCCGGACTTGTCGCCATAGGCCAAACTGATGACCACGCCGATGCCGTACATGAAGGTCAGCACCACGGCCGTTCCGGCTTCTATATCCAGCTTCCGCGCTGACTGGCGCCGCCCAGAACCCAGAGAAGCCAGCACCAGCACCGTCACCGTGGCCACCGCGGCCGCACCCGGCACGATGCCCGGGATGCCGCCCACGATGAGCCCTACCACGATGCCTGGAAAAACCGAGTGCACGAGGGCTTCCACCGTAAATTCCATGCGGCGGAGATTAACGAGGACGCTAATGACAGCCCCCACAATCGATAGGCACAGCAGGAAGAGGAAGGCATTGCGCAGGTACGGGGCGAAGAGAATCTGCTCCATTACAGTCGCGCACCTTGCTCCATATAGGTTTCCACTGCTTCCTCGGTTCCCATGGTGTGGACCTTGCCGTCGAGCACAAACGCCGCCCAGTCGCAGGTGTGCTGCGCCAAGATGGGGTCGTGAGTGGAGACGAGCAGGGCGATTCCTGCTTCCTTGAGATCCGCAATGATCTGAATCAGGATTCGGCGGCTTTCTTGATCAAGCCCGTTGAAGGGTTCGTCGAGAAGCACCAGCTCCGGGGCCGAAACCAACGCGCGCGCGATGAGCACGCGCTGGCGCTGCCCTCCCGAGAGCTGGCCAAACCGCGTCTCGGCGAGGTGCTCCATCCCCACTTGTCGCAGGGCATTGAGTACATGGCCGCGATAGCTACGCATGCTCGTGCACCTATGCCACCAGCTCACTGATGGCAAAAGGCCCATTTCCACGACCTTGTAAGCCGTGACGGGAAAACTCAGGTCGGAGTCTTGGTACTGCGGGACGTAGCCGAGCGAGGCGTCGATGGTGGCCATGCCGCGCAAGGCAGCCAGGCCAGTGATTGCCTTGAGCAGCGTAGACTTGCCCGCGCCGTTGGCCCCCAGGAGCGCCACGGCCTCGCTCGCGCGGATCTCAAGATCAACGTCGGTGAGGATATCCCGGGCGCCATAGCCGCAGGTGGCATTGCGCAGAGTGATTAATGGGGAAGACATATAGAGCTACTTGCGCTTGGCGACGTCGAATGCCTGCAGCGATTCCGGCAACGGTTGCTGTTCGGAGTCCCAGGCGCTGACCAGGGTGTTGATGTTGTGGACGATGGATCCGATGTAGGTCTCGCCCTCACTGCCTGGCACACCTAGCGAGTCGCCGTACAAAGCGTCGTCGGATGTAACCGCCTTGACGCCTGCGGCGCGGGCGATGGCCTCGATGGACTTCGAGCTGTTGGAATTCTCCGCAAAGATGGCCTTGGCACCGGACTCGCGGATCTGCTTTGCCTGCTCGTCGATGTGGCGCGAGGTGGCGTCCTGCTGGTTGTTGAAGTCAGACAGTGCGGAGCCGATGAACTTCACGCCGTATGCGTTTGAGAAGTAGCCGAAGGCGTCGTGGGAAGAGAAGAGCACGCGGTCTTGCTCAGGAACTGCGGACATGGAATCGCTGGCCCACTTGTCGAGGTCCTCCAACTAGTCGGTGTACTTCTTGCCGGCGGCGGTGAAGGCGTCCTTGGCCTGCGGGGAGGCCTGGGACAACGTGTTGACGATGTTGTCGACCTGAATCTTGGCCTGCTTCGGGGAGGTCCACACGTGCGGGTCGTACTTGAATTCTGGGGCCTCGCCGTCCTCCCCCGGGAAAGGCCACGGGCGCGGGCTCACGTGCTCGATGCCCTCGTCGATGGTGTACTTGCCGTTGCCATCGCCCATACCTTCGCTCTTGACGCCCGAGGTCACGGCCATGACGCCGTGGAAGCCGGAGGAGTCCACGGCTTGGTCGAGGAAGTGCTCGAGGTCGACTCCGTTGACGAACATGTAGTCGGCCTGGGAGAGCGCCTGCATCTGCTGTGGGGTCATCTCGTGCTCGTGGGCGCTGGCGTTGGGGGCGAGCAAACAGGTGAGGTCGAGGGTCACTGGGCCCTCGCCGGAGTTGGTCTCCGCACCCTGGGAGTCGACCTTGTGGAGCTTGAGGCCGCCGGCGGCTACCTGGGTGAGGTAGTCGCAGATCTGGGTAGTCGTGGCCACGGCCTTGACGGTGTCGCCGTCCTTCGGCTTTGCAGCGTCGATGGATTCCTTCGAGGCGCTGCAAGCGGCGAGGCTGGCGCCGAGTGCGAGGGCGCAGGTGCCTGCGAGAATGCGCTGTAGGGGCCGGCGTGGGGTGCTGTGATTTGAGCTCATAATGAACTTCCTTTGTATTAGGAGAAGTGAACTCAACAAACACTAGCACCCTTGAACTAGATTGTTCGACGTAATGAACTTAGGTGGTCCTATCTCTTCCTTAAGCTGCCAAAATTTAAAAATGCCTCTCACTTCAATGAGTGAAGTGAGAGGCTAGGAAGCGGTGGCCTTATTTGGCTACTTTTGCCTTTTTGCTGAAGGGGAGCTGATCCAGGGAGCGTATGCCGGGGCCGGCGGCGAGCATCAGGCCCGCGACGGCGACGGTCCATTCGGAGAACTTTTGCCAGCCCTGGGCGATGAGAATTACGCCCAGGGCGACGCGTGCTGCGAGCATGACGAATGAGTTGCAGAGTTTCATGTTCGACACTTTAAGTATTAACTATGGGCATGTCCACAATTGCTTGAGATGTCTCACTCCGGTCCGAGGGCGTCCCACGCCATTTACTCCGCTACATGTATGGATTGCGCGGGGTGTCCTCCTGATCGAAGGGACGCTCCCCGCTGTCCTGCGCATCCTTGATACGCTTGAGCATCCACACTCGCGAGACGATGACGCCCGCCAGTGCAAGTGTGGCCAAGCCGATGGCGAAAATCCACATCGTGCTAACTCCTGGCTAGTAGTAATACGGGAACTGCTCCCACTGCGGGTCGCGCTTTTCGAGGAATGCTTCTTTGCCCTCGACGGCCTCGTCGGTCATGTACGCCAGGCGGGTCGCCTCGCCGGCGAAGACCTGCTGGCCCATGAGGCCGTCATCGGTCAGGTTGAAAGCGAACTTCAGCATGCGCTGGGCTGTTGGGGACTTGCCGTTGATTTCGCGGCCCATCTGGATTGCGGCGTCTTCCAAGTCGGCGTGATCGACAACCTCATTGACCGCGCCCATCTCATACATCCGCTGGGCATCATAGGTGCGACCCAAGAAGAAGATCTCGCGGGCGAATTTCTGGCCCACCATCTTAGCTAGGTAGGCCGAACCATAGCCGGCATCGAAGGAACCCACGTCCGCGTCCGTCTGCTTGAAGCGCGCCTCCTGGCGGGAGGCGACCGTCATATCGCAGACCACGTGCAGCGAGTGACCGCCGCCGGCCGCCCAACCATTGACCACGGCGATAACCACCTTGGGCATGGTGCGGATAAGGCGCTGGACCTCGAGGATATGCAAGCGACCGCCCTCCACCTTTTCGCGGGCGGTGTCCACGGTGGATTCATCCGCGGTGGCGTCATCATGGGCGTGCTCGGTGGCGTAGCGGTAGCCGGAGCGGCCGCGAATGCGCTGGTCGCCGCCGGAACAAAACGCCCAGCCGCCATCCTTTTCGGAAGGGCCATTGCCGGTGAGCAAAATCGTGCCCACATCCGGCGTGCGGCGGGCGTGATCTATTGCGCGGTAGAGCTCGTCTACGGTATGCGGGCGAAACGCATTGCGCACCTCCGGGCGGTCGAAGGCGATGCGCACGATGCCGTTCTTGCGGCCCTCACCGTTGAGCCGGTGATAGGTGATATCCGTGAGGTCTTCAAACCCTTCTACGGAATGCCATAGTTCCGGCCGGAACGGATTATCGGTGCTGTATTTTTCCTGCTCGCTCATAACGGCCAGCTTAGTGGCAAAAGAAGAATAGTCCCCATTCCCAACCCTCACCCACACGCGCTGCCCAGCAGGCCGGTAATAATCAATACGCGATACTGCGAGGTTTTGCCCCGCACAATACCCGTGTACGCCATACCAGCGCGGTACTCCATGCCATGGGGAGACTCGAACTCCCCGCCCCTTAAAGCGCTAAAGGGGGCCTGAGTCCCAGGATTTTCCCCTCCAGGGTGGGGGCCTGCTCGCTGCAGGCGTGTGGGCTACCATCGCGCGCTTTAAGTAGCGCGCGACATGACTATCCGTTTTTCAGTTCGGTATTCCAGTTCAGCTGCTGGATGCGGGTATCGAGCTCGCGGTACTGCTTAGATAGATCGTCGACACGCTTGCGCATATCCGCCACCGGGATGGTAGAGACAAACTTAATCTCGTTGCGGGAATAACGATCCGAGCGCGCGCCCGCCCGCTGCGCCAAGTCATGGTAGATGCGGCGCTTGCGCAAGAGGCCGTCGCGCAGCGCGAGGGCTTCCATCAGGTTCATCTTCTCATCGAAGGCGGTGGCGATATTCGTCGCATTAATGGCCTGCACCAGCTCATCGATGCGCCCGGTCACGCCATCGAGCTCGCGCAGCAGCTCCTGCGGATCCTCTTCCGGGGTATCGCCCTCCTGCACGCGAACCACGGCGAGCAGCCGCTCGTGCAGGCTATTGAGGCGCTCCTGCGCCTGGGCGCGTTCCGCCAATGCCTCAGCTAGCAGCATAATTCCTCCTTTATTGGTATAGGTTCCCAAAGTAGCGCAGAGTGGGGGAAGGGTCAATGGTCTGAGAGCGCTACCATGAAAGCCATGCATATCGATGACGTCCTCGACCGCGCCCACGTAGTCTCCCTCCCGCTTGCTGTGCGTTTCCGCGGCATCACCACCAGGGAGGCCCTCCTCATCGATGGCCCGGCCGGCTGGGGCGAGTTCGCACCCTTCCTGGAGTACGGATCGGCCGAGTCCGCCGCGTGGCTGCGCGCGGGTATCGAGGCCGCCTACGAGGGCTTCCCGGAGCCGGTGCGCGATTCCATCGAGGTCAACGCCACCATCCCGGCCGTGCCTGCCAGCGAGGTCCCGGCCGTAGTGGAGCGCTACCCTGGCTGCCGCACCTTCAAAATCAAGGTGGCAGAAAAGGGACACACGCTTGCCGACGACGCCGCTCGCGTACGCGCCGTCCGCGACACCATCACCCAACGCGGCGAAATCCCTATCCTGCGCGTGGATGCCAATGGCGGCTGGACCGTGGAGGAAGCAGTCCAGGCTGCGCAGATGATGATGCCGCTGGACTATATGGAACAGCCATGCGCTACCACTGAGGAGCTCGCCCAAGTGCGCGGCCGCCTCATGCGCGCCGGCCTCTTCGTACGCGTGGCCGCCGATGAGTCCATTCGTAAGGTCGCCGACCCCTATCGCGTCGCCGAGCTGCAGGCCGCAGACGTCGCCGTGGTTAAGCCCGCCCCGCTCGGTGGCGTGCGCCGCGTCCTCGAGGTGGCCCAGCACTTGCGTCAGCGTCACATGGACATCACGGTGGCTTCTGCGCTCGATACCTCCATCGGCATCAATATGGGATTGGCGGCCGTCGCCGCCCTCCCACGCATCTACGACGATGAAGACATCGACGTCACTCCGGCCGCCGCCGGTCTTGCCACCGGTTCCCTCTTTGCAGAAGACGTCACCGCCCCGCGCCCGCTTGTCGGTGGCCACCTTCCCGCCGATATCCTCGCCCCCGACCCAGACCGCCTGACCGCCCTTGCCGCCCCCGCCGACCGCCGCGATTGGTGGTTCGACCGCCTGCGCGCCTGCTGGCCGCACCTGTCTGACTAGGCTCTAGAGCAAGCTTTGGTGGAACCGCCACGCCGGAGTCACCAGCGCCCGCCGCACCTTTTGCGGACTGCTCTTTAGCCCGCGCACGCTGCGGCGATGCGCCACCGTTTCTTGCACCGTCTCCACCACCAGCTTGAGGTGGTAGTCGGTGCATTCATCCGTAAATTTCAACCGCGCCCACCCATGCTGCACCGCATGATTGGTCTTCCACGTCCCGATGAGAAATTCCCGGTGATTATCTTCCGGCGCGTGATAATAAAGCGAGTCCAAATCCACCACCGTAGTTCCCGCTTCGAAGCCCAAATCCCAGGTATACGGCCCTAGACGGAAATTCGGCACCGGCTTGAGCCCCACCCGCCGCATCTCGTGATACATTCGCTGCTCCCATTTCGACGCCGTCCCCACCGGCGCCCGCTCCGCCAACTCGCGCACCGCGTCCCTTTTCTTGCTGATCACCTGCTCTATATCGGCCGCGAACCTCCCCCCTTCCGTTGAGCCCGCGATACGCCTGCGCCAGTGCATCCTTCAGCAGCCACTCGCTGCAGCGCTCAAAGCTTAGGGCATCTGCTACCGCCTGCGCCGGCAACGCCATCTTTACGCCCCTCACTCGATTCGCCGGCACTGGTCGCGACCTCACCATATGCACCAGATCATCCGCCCGCATCCGGCTATTATTATCCACCCGGATCACCGCCGGCAGGCGTACTTCGCATAAGCCATAGGCCGCGAGAGCCGCTGTCCCTGAAAACACCGCGTCCGGATAAAGCTGTGCCACCGCGTTGAGCTTATCTTTCGCCTCTGCCTCCGCCGGGACGTAACAATTGCGCCTAAGCCGGAGGAGTCTGCCCTCTGCCACCTCCTTTTCAATTCGATATTGAGTCATTCCTTTTTCGAACAGGTCTTTTCGTGTGTACATAGCCTTTTAGACTGCTGCGCTGAGGATTCGGTTCCGCGGAACTGCTGGGATCACGACTTTCGTCCATACAAACCGCTTAAACCGTCGACGAAATCCCTGGTTTAGATGGACGAAAATCGCGATCGGTGCGCGATCAGCGGCGGAAAGCCAAGATAGAGGTCGCTGCCCAGCCCGCCACCTGTGCGTACGCTAGGGGACATGTCTACTATCAAGGTCCGCGATGCCCACCTGCACAACCTGCGCAACGTCGACGTCGATATGCCCCGTGGCAAACTCGTCGCTGTCACTGGGGTGTCCGGCTCTGGCAAGTCTTCGCTTGCTTTCGGCACGATTCACGGCGAAGGCCAGCGTCGCTACCTTGAATCGGTAGCCCCCTTCGCACGCCGCCTCATTAGCTCGGCCGTCGACCCGCAGGTCAGCCAGGTAGAGGGCCTGCCGCCGACGGTCGCGCTGCAGCAATCGACCTCCGGCGGCGGGGCGCGCTCCACGGTCGGCACAGTCTCCGCACTCTCCAATAGCGTGCGCCTGCTCTATTCGCGCGCTGGGGATAACCCGGAGGGCCTATACTCCGATTCCTTCTCGCCCAATACGCCTGAGGGAATGTGTCCGCAGTGCCACGGCACGGGTGTGGTGCATGAGCCGACCGAGGACTCGATGGTCCCGGATCCCACCCTTTCCATCGAGGAAGGCGCCATCCAAGCCTGGCCGGGCGCCTGGGCCGGCAAGAATTTCCACGACATCCTGATGAACCTAGGCTATGACCTGGATTCGCCCTGGCAAGAGCTGCCACAGAAAGACCGCGACTGGATTCTCTTTACCGAGGAGCGCCCAGTAGTCACGGTCAAGCCCCTGCGCGGCAAGGACCAGATTCAGCGCAATTATGAGGGCACGTGGCGTTCGGTGGCCAGCTACCTGAAGAAGACGCTGGCAGAGACCCAATCGGATACCCTGCGCAAGCGCACCCTGTCCTATATGGAATCGCGCGAGTGCGAAACCTGCGGAGGCCGCCGTCTCAACCCAGCCGCGCTGAAGGTGACTTATGCGGGCATGCCCATTGATGAGCTGGGCGCGCTGCCGCTCGATAGGGTCCACGCGGTGCTCAGCAAGCAGAATCCGGAGGAGAATTCGGCCGAGGACTTATTGCTCAAACAGATTCTTCCTGCCTTGACCTCGGCGCTCGAGCTCGGCCTGGCGCATCTAAACCTGGATCGGCCAACGCAGAGCCTATCTGGCGGCGAGATGCAGCGTATCCGACTGGCGGCGCAGCTGCGCTCCGGTCTCTTTGGCGTGGCCTATGTGCTCGATGAGCCCTCGGCCGGCCTGCACCCAGATGAGCGCGATGCCGTGATGGACATGTGCCGCCGCTTCATCGCGGCCGGCAATTCTGTGCTCTTGGTAGAGCATGACATGGATTTGGTCGCGCAGGCGGACTGGCTCGTTGACGTCGGCCCGCTGGCCGGCGAGCGCGGCGGTAACGTCGTTTATTCGGGTCCAGTCGCGGACTACGACGCGGACACCCCCACCGCCCGTGCCTTGGCTAATCGCACGCTCGCGCTTGCCGACGACCCCCGTACCCCCTCTTCCCACCTCACCCTTCGCGGCATCAAAGCCCGCAGCATCGACAACCTCGATGTAGATTTTGGTCTCGGCCAATTCACGGCGGTCGCTGGAGTATCCGGTTCCGGTAAGTCCACTCTGGTCAGTACGGTACTTGCCGGCCTGCTGCGCCAATCCGCTACGGCCGTCTCCGATGAAGAAGAGACCGAGGAGAAGGGTTGGTCGGTAGAGAGCACGGAAGGCTTTGACCGAGTCAAGCGCGTCGTGCAGATTACCCAAAAGCCCATCGGCCGCACCCCGCGCTCCACGCTGGCAACCTATACCGGTCTTTTCGATAACGTCCGCAAGCTCTTCGCCTCCACCGACGAGGCCAAGCAGCGCAAGTGGACGGTCTCGCGCTTTTCCTACAACGTGAAGCAAGGCCAGTGCCCCACCTGTGGCGGCGCGGGCAAAATCGAAGTGGAGCTGGTCTTTTTGCCAGGCTCGTATACCACCTGCCCAGAGTGCGGCGGCGCCCGCTTCAACGAGGAAACCCTCGAAGTAACCTGGCAGGGTCGCACCATCGCGGATATATTGGAGCTCACCGTCGACGAAGCCGCAGAGGTATTCGCCGAAGAGGAAAAGGTTTACCGCGCCATCGCCACACTGCAGGCCGTCGGCCTGGGCTACCTCCGCTTGGGTCAAGGTGCACCGGAGCTGTCCGGCGGAGAGGCCCAGCGCATCAAGCTCGCCACGGAACTGCAGCGCTCTCGCAATTCTCGCCGCGGCCACACGGTTTACCTGCTCGATGAGCCCACCACGGGCCTGCACCCAGCCGATATCGACCTGCTCAATACCGAGCTGCATAAGCTGGCGGATGCTGGACATACGGTGATCGTCGTCGAGCATGATCTTTCGGTCATGGCGAATGCGGACCGCATCATTGAGATGGGCCCGGGCGCTGGCGAAGATGGCGGCCGCATCATCGCGGATGCCACCCCGGCGCAGGTTGCCGCAGAGGATACCGCCACGGGCCGCGCCTTGAGTGCACGCCGAGCGCATTAAGCGGCGAGCCTTAGCTACCCGTTAGCTGTGGGAGACCTCTCTGGGATCTCACAGCAAAATGGGGTAGAGGTAGAGGGTATGACTACTAAAGGCCCTCATGGCGATAATAATGAAACCCGCAGCTGGTCCAGCCCGGCGGATGATGCCACGCGCCAGATTGGCCGCGTGCCCGATAATGCCGCAGGCCCCAGCCGCGACCAAGCGCGCCGCGAGCACCCCAAGCAGTACTTCCCAGGCGAGCAGCAGACGCAGAATGAGACTCGTCAATTTGATGCGGCCGCTGGCTATCAGCAGGGCTACGGTCAGCAGCAAAGCTACGGCCAGAACTATCAGCAGCCGGCCGGGCAGGCATATGGCCAGCAATACGCGCAGCAGCCCGAGTACGAACCGGTGCCGTCGAACTATGATCCGGACCAGCCGGAAAAGCGCAAGAAGAAGGGCGGCGGAGGCGGCGCTATGGTCGGCGTCTTTGCGGCTATTGCGGTGCTGGCAGTGCTTGCCGCGGCTGTGCTGTTTTTCCTGTGGCGCAATGCCGCGGACGAGGCAGATAAGCCGGAACCAGAGCCGGTGACGGAGACACTGACCACGCAGGTTCCCACTACCGTGACGCAGACAAATGAGCCGGATACGCAGGATGAAAATTCCAATAAGCTGCCGAAGCTGCCGGATTTCCAAAATGAGCTGCCCTCCGATATTCCGACCGAACTGCCATCAGATCTGCAAGACCAGTTGGATAGGGGCGGCGACGTGGACGTCGAGGGCCTCCTCAATGATCTCTTGGGCGGCGGCGGGCAGCCGGCCGACCAGCAAGGCACTCAGAACTAAGCGCCAGGCACCTGCCCCGGTAAGGGAAATGGCGCGCGGGCAGGTAAAATCAGGCGGCATGAATGAATCGATGCAGTTGGCTGAGAAGGTAGCCACCCAACTGGCGCGCCACCTCACGGATGTCGTCTTGTGCCCTGGTTCGCGCAACGCGCCGCTGTCGTTGGCGCTTTTAGCACGTGATGATATCCGCGTTCACACCCGCCTCGATGAGCGCGGGGGAGCGTTTACCGCCCTGGGCATGGCGCGGGTGCAGCGCCGCCACGTGGGCGTGGTGATGACCTCGGGAACTGCCGTGGCCAATACCCTGCCGGCCGTGGTGGAGGCACATTATTCCCATACGCCGCTGGCCATCATTAGCGCCGACCGGCCAGAGCGTCTGGTAGGCACGGGTGCCTCCCAAACCATCGAACAACAGGGCATCTTCGGCGTATACGCGAAAACCACCCAGGTCACCAGCGCAGATGATCTGGAGGCGATGTCCCAGCGCTTCCGCACAGACCTGCAAGTACACATCAATGTGGCCTTTGATGCCCCGCTTGTCGACGCCGCCTTGCCCGCCCGTACCTCCGGCGACGGCGTGCGCGAGCCAGCACCGGCCTTTGTGGACCACGGCGAAGTAGCCGTGGACTTGAGCAAGAACACACTGGTCATTGCCGGTGATGAAGCCTGGGAGGTAGAAGGCTTAGAAGACGTGCCGACCATCGCAGAGCCAAGCGCGCCGGGCCCGTACCATCCGGTACATCCGGCGGCGGCGCATATCTTCCGCAAGGCGCAGGTCTCCGCGAATGATTATGTGGTCAATACCAAGGTGGAACAGGTCATCGTCGTCGGGCACCCGACGCTGCACCGCAGCGTTTTGGCGCTGATGAATGATCCGGATATTGATCTGGTGGTGCTCTCGCGCACCAAGGACTTCACCAACCAGCGTGGTGAGGACGCCCGCCTTGGCACCACCGTCAAGGTCACCGGCGAGCCGAGCCGCGAGTGGATGAAGATCTGCGAGGGTGCTACCGACATGGCGGGGCAAGCCGTGCGCGAGACTCTTGAGGACGAGGAACTGGGATTTACCGGGCTGCACGTGGCGGCCGCGGTGGGCGATACGCTCTCCGTCAACGACACCCTGGTCCTTGGCGCCTCGAACCCGGTGCGCGATGCTGCATTAGTGGGCCTGCCCTTCGACGGTGTCGATACGTACTCGCCGCGCGGGGCGGCCGGTATTGACGGAACCATTGCCCAGGCCATCGGTATTTCCTTGGCCACGCAATCGCTGGATCCCACCAATTGGCGTGCCCCACGCGTTATGGCGCTGATGGGTGATGTCACCTTCTTGCATGATGCGAATAGCCTGCTCATTCCGGAAGACCAACCGCGGCCGGAAAACCTCACTATCGTCGTAGCCAATGACAATGGTGGCGGCATCTTCGAGACCCTTGAGCAGGGGGCCGATGCGCTGCGCGCGTCATTCGAGCCGGCGTTTGGGACGCCGCATGGGGTGGACGTCGGCAAGCTGGCAGAAGCCTACGAGGCAGACTACCGCGAGGTCACTACCCCGCAGGAGCTGCTGGATACGCTGGCGGAACTTAAGGAATACTCCACCGGTATCACCATCGTGGAAGCAAAGACCACCCGTGCCACGCGCCGGGCGCTCACTGAGAAGTTGACCGCAAAGGTGGGCCAGTAAGTGGCTTCGCCGCAGCATAAACCGCATGCAGCCGTGGTGCCGCGCTATACGGCTGCGGTCTATCGTCGCCGCCTGCACCAGCTGACGCTGGCGTTGTATCTGGCCGCACTCGTGGGTGCGGTAGGCATGGTCATCGGACCGGCGCTTAATGATCACGCCATCGCCGCCCATCCCGCGCGTGCTCTGGCCACGGTCAAAGACGTGGGAATGCTGCGCACCACGGTGGATTTCCAAGACAGTGAGGGGATTTACCACACCCCGAAGCACGGGCTGCTTTATCCCAGCGGCCTGGGTGAGGGGCAGCAGGTGTGGGTGCAATACGCCCTCGATGACCCTGATCTGGTCAAGGTAGAAGGCCGTAAGTGGACGCTGGCTATCATCCCAGCGGCTTCGGTAGGGGTGGTGGCTACACTTATTGCGGCCGCTTTGTGGAAGCTGATTAGCTTCTTTACCCGCCGTGCGGAGAAATAATTAACCAAGATTTTCCACTAGCTTCACCATTAACTTAAGAAAATAGGTCATTATGGTGGCATGCGTGTTGCGATCGTGGCTGAATCCTTCCTTCCCAATGTCAATGGTGTGACCAACTCAGTGCTGCGCGTTTTGGAGCATCTGCACGAGACGGGGCAGGAGGCCATTGTTATCGCGCCGGGCGCCCGCGAAGGCCAAGAGGAAATTCCGGACTACCTCGGATTCCCCATCTACCGCGTGCCCACCGTGCGCGTGCCGCTGGTGGATTCGCTTCCGGTGGGAGTTCCTACAACGGCGGTGGATGAGGCGCTGCGTGATTTCAAGCCGGATATCATCCACCTAGCCAGCCCCTTCGTACTCGGCGCGGCAGGTGCCTTCTCCGCCCGTCAGCAACGCGTGCCGGCCGTGGCGCTGTACCAGACTGACGTCGCCGGTTTCGCCACCAAATACCATGCTTCCGCGCTGGCCTATGGCGTCTGGGAGTGGCTGCGCACCATCCACAACTCCTGCCAGATGACCCTGGCACCGTCCTCGCTGACCATCCGGGATCTGGAAAAGCACCACATTAAAAACGTGCGCCATTGGGGACGCGGCGTGAATGCGGAGCTTTTCCACCCATCCAAGCGCTCTGCTGAGCTGCGCCGCAGCTGGGAGCCGAGCGGCACGAAGAATATCGTCGGCTTCGTTGGGCGTTTGGCTGCGGAAAAGGGTGTGCACCGGTTATCGGCGCTCAATGGACGCGAAGATATCCAGCTGGTCATCGTGGGCGATGGGCCGGAGCGGCCCCTATTGGAAGCCCAGCTTCCTGGGGCCGTGTTTACTGGCGCTCTGTCCGGCGAAGAACTAGCAGCGGCCTATGCCTCCCTGGACGTTTTTGTCCATGCCGGTGAGTTTGAGACCTTCTGCCAGTCCATCCAAGAGGCGCAGGCCTCCGGCGTGCCGACCATTGGGCCGCGTGCCGGTGGTCCGGTAGACCTCATTGAGGAGGGCTATAACGGGCTTTTGTTGGACGTGAAGACCTTTGTGGAAGACCTCCCCAATGCGGTGGATGCGCTGCTCAATCCAGAGATCCATCAGGAGATGCGCGATAATGCCCGCGAGTCCATTTCTTCCAAGACGTGGAAGGCGCTGTGCGAGCAGCTCGTGGGCTATTACGAAGAGGTGCTGGAGGATACCCGCCGGGTGCCCCTGACCATTCTGGGGCAGCGCCCGGAGCTGCCGCGGTGGGCGGCTCGTGCCCTCGGCGCCCGCGTGGCCTAAACTGATCATTTGTGTCTAAGGCAGATCTGGATAAAAAGCCCTTCGATGTGGCGCGCATGTTTGACGCCGTGGGCGAGAAGTACGACCTCACCAATACCGTCTTGTCTTTCGGGCAGGACGCGCACTGGCGCAAGCGTACCCGCGAGCGACTAAACCTACAGCCGGGGGAGAAGGTCCTCGATCTTGCGGCCGGCACCGCCGTATCCACCGTGGAATTGTCCAAGTCCGGTGCGTGGTGCGTGGCGTGCGATTTCTCCCGCGGGATGTTGGCCGCTGGCCGTGAGCGTGACGTACCCAAGGTGGCCGGCGATGGCATGAAGCTGCCGTTTGCGGATAATACTTTTGATGCGGTGACCATCTCTTATGGACTGCGCAATATCCACGACTTTGAGCTCGGGCTGCGTGAAATGGCGCGCGTGACCAAGCCAGGCGGGCGTCTAGCGGTGGCGGAATTTTCCACCCCGGTGGTGCCGATTTTTGGCACCGTGTACAAGGAATACTTAATGCGCCTGTTGCCGCCGGTGGCGCGCGTGGTTTCTTCTAATCCGGATGCCTATATCTACCTCGCGGAGTCCATTCGTGCATGGCCGGGGCAAGAGGAGCTCGCGGCGGCTATCAATCGCAATGGCTGGGCCGAGGCTGGTTGGCAGAACCTTACCTTTGGCATCGTGGCGCTGCACTCGGCGGTCAAGCCCGCCTAGGTGCGGGCCTGGGCCCACGCCTAGAGACATGAGGGGGACGGGGACCAAGCCGCGGTGGAATCCCACAGGGGAGTATCGCGGCGGAGAGACGATACGGTGCGGCCAGCAGCGCGCCAGGTGCGCGCGATAAGGTCGCGGTCATCGTCAGTAATGAGGTTTCCCATCAGGCGAGCGGCGGCCGGCATGAGCATGCGGCCGATGGGCCCGCGCAGGGCCAGCGGACCGGCAATCGGGAGGAACTGCGGGTAGGTCAAAAGGCGCGCGGCCGTGCGGGCGAGGAGGAAGGATTCGCCGTAATGTTCGCGCAGGACGGCTGGCCAGGCGAGGGTGAAATCCTTTGGGCCGAGTAGATCCACGGCAAGCGCGGCAGTCTCCAAGCCATAATCGATGCCTTCGCCGTTGAGGGGGTTGATGCAGGCGGCGGCATCGCCGATGAGCATCCAATTGGCACCGGCCACGTTGGAAACAGCGCCGCCCATGGGCAGTAGAGCAGAGGTGACGTGTTCAATCCCCCCTAGTCCCCACTCGGGGCGCTGCTGGGCGGCGTAGAACTCGAGCAGCTTCTTGGTGTTGATCTTGGCGGGGCGCTGCGCGGTCGAGAGCGCGCCAAGGCCGATGTTGACCTGGCCGAGCTCAAGGCCGAGCGGGAAGATCCACCCGTAGCCCGGCTGCACCTCGCCGTCTTCGTCTTTAAGCTCCACGTGGGAGTGCATCCAGGGCTCATCGGCATGGGTGGAAGAAGCATAGGAGCGTGCGGCGATTCCATAGACTTCCTCGCGGTGCCAGGTGCGGCCAAGTTTCTTGCCAAAGGTAGAGCGCACGCCATCGGCCACAATGACCCACGTGGCGTGTACGGTGGCTTCGCCCACGCGGAAAGACGTCACGCGGTTTCCTTCGAGCATGGGATCGGTAGCGGGGGTCCCGGTGATAAGGGTGGCGCCGGCGTCTACGGCGGCGTCGACAAGCAGGGCATCAAAGCGATAGCGCGGCAGGGCCGTACCAACCTGGGAGGGGTAGGTCTCCGGCCACGGCGCGGTAATATCGCCGCCGTAGCCGTGCAGCTTCAGGCCGCGGTTGCGGTAGGAGGCGTTGACCTTAAGGCCCAGCTCGTCGAGCTGATGCATCGCGCGCGGTGTGAGACCGTCACCGCAGGTTTTATCGCGGGGAAACGTCGCGGAATCAATAAGGAGGGTGTCAAAGCCCGCGCGTGCGGCGTGAATCGCGGCGGCAGCTCCGGCAGGTCCAGCGCCAATGATGGCGACCTCGACATAGGTTTGGGAATCGATCTGCTCCGACATGAGGACTATCATTGCATGAGTTCGCCCCCTCGAGTGTGTTTAGGGGCGCGGATTGGACTACGGTAGGTAATCGATTATCTCTGGCTTTTAGTTGCAAGGAACACTATTTAATGACTCACGGTCAATCGCATGCCACGCACGTGGATCTTGGTGATCCGCAGCTCAACGAGCGCATTGGTGCGGGCATGGAAGCAGTAGAAGACAAGCTGCGCAGTGAAATCGACCGCGGCCAGGACTTCTTAAAGGATAAGGTCAGCCACCTGTCCAAGGCCGGTGGCAAGCGCTTTCGCCCTATGATGGCGCTATTGGCCTCCGAGTATGGTTCGCGTCCGGGCTGCGAAGAGGTTGTTAAGGCCGCCACCGTCGTGGAGATGGTGCACGTGGCCACTCTTTATCATGACGATGTCATGGATGAGGCAGACCGCCGTAGGGGCGTGGAATCCGCGAATTCGCGGTGGAATAATTCCGTGGCCATCCTCGCCGGCGATGCGCTCTTGGCGCATGCCTCCCGCCTGATGAGCGAGCTGGATACCCACACCGTAGGCCACTTTGCCGATACCTTTGAAGAGCTGGTTACCGGCCAGATGCGCGAGACCATCGGCGCGGGCGAGGCTAATGCCGTGGAGCACTATACGGCGGTTATCCGCGAAAAGACCGCCGTGCTCATTGCCTCTGCGGGCTACTTGGGCGCCTATCACTCCGGTGCCTCGGCCGAGCATGCCGCAGCCCTGCACCGCATTGGTGGTGCCATCGGCATGATCTTCCAGATTGTGGACGATGTCATCGACATCTTCTCCGACCCTAAGGAATCCGGCAAGACCCCGGGCACGGACCTGCGTGAGGGCGTATTTACCTTGCCGGTTCTCTATGCCTTGGAAGAAGAGGGTGAGGTGGGCGATAAGCTGCGTGAGCTGCTCACTGGGCCGCTGCATTCCGACGCCGAGGTGGAGCGTGCCATTGAGCTCCTGCACCAATCTGGCGGCCGACAGAAGGCGCTGGAGGACATCACTGCCTACTTGCGCGTGGTAGAGGAGCAGCTCGCCGTGCTGCCGGAGAATTCGGCCAGCCAGGCCCTGCGCCAATTGGCGGATTACACTGTGCGCCGCGTTGGCTAGCTGGTGCGCCGCGTTGGCTAGCTGCTTGGCGACGCCCTCCTCTATCGTCTTTTCCCCTTATGTGCTGGCGATTTGTAGGTAGGTGGGTGGTTCGTAGTAAAGTACTTACTCGCACCACACAGTGCATGCCAGGTTGCCCGAGCGGCCAAAGGGAGCGGACTGTAAATCCGCCGGCATTGCCTTCAGAAGTTCGAATCTTCTACCTGGCACAGAATGAACCCCGCAAGCAGATGCTTGCGGGGTTTCGTCGTACCTGCAGTCGTGGCAGATTCTAGTGGTCGTGGAAACACTTCCTATGTTTCGGTTGAGTTTATCAGTGCGGCCATTTTCTCGGCTGGTGTTTGAAAGCCCAGGGTTTTGCGGGGTCGGCGGTTGAGTTGCATGGCGACGAATTCTAGGTCCGCTGCACTATGGACGTTGAGGTCTGTCCCTTTAGGGAAGTACTGTCTTAGTAGTCCATTGGTGTTTTCATTGGTGCCTCGCTGCCACGGCGAACCAGGATCGCAGAAAAACACGGGACAGTTTGTAGCTACAGAAAAGGCCTTATGGCAGGCCATTTCACTTCCCTGATCCCAGGTAA
>NZ_JAKRDR010000022.1:0-28218 GCF_022345765.1 Corynebacterium nasorum
CAATAGCTGCAGGGAAACGCCCGGTCCCATTCCGAACCCGGAAGCTAAGCCTGCACACGCTGATGGTACTGCAACCGGGAGGTTGTGGGAGAGTAAGTCACCGCCGACACCAAACAACAAAAACACAACAAAATACAAACAAAGAAGAGGACGGTATACCACCGCCCTCTTCTTTCGTCGTTTTGCTAGTCTCAAACGCATGGACCAAAGGCAGATTTCTACTGTGGTGGAACAAGTAGAGCAGAGAATTCAAGGCTTAAAGGATGTCGATAAGCTTCTGGCCTATTTAGACAGCTTGCATCCGGATGAACTGGGTGGTGTGGAGTTCCTCGTTGATCGCATGTTTGAAGACGAGCGTAACCAAATATGGGATCTGACGGAATCTCTCAAGGAATTCCTTGCGGATTTAAAGGAATGCCAGAAGTAAGGCAGACGCTCGCCGAAGTAACCATTAACTTTGTAAAGCCCACCGGACTAAACTTGGCTGGCCCCGACGATTCGGGCCAGTACGCCGACCAGGTGTGGCAGGCCGGCGAGCTGCTCCAGACGGCCATGTTTGAACCTCATCTTTTAGCCGGCTATGGAATTGAGCCAATTAAGGCTCAAGATATCTTCCCAGTGGCGCAACGCGCAGTTGACGAAGTTCTGCAACAGTTGCCGCTTATTGAGGATGTCAACGACGCCGTGCGTTGGAGTGCCGAGCGCTTGGCGCAGGAACTACCTCATGCAGCTCAACTTTCAAAGGTTGACGGGCTGTACTTGGCCCAGTGGCTGTTGGGCATTCTTGAGTCGCCGTATGCGGAACAAATAGATGTTGACCCCGTGCAGTACGAGGAATCTTTAGGCGTAGAGGGCGTGAAGGAACTTCGCGAGCGGGCGCATGGCGCGTATGCGAGGCGTCGGCTCGCGGTGCTTTCTGGCTCTGTCGAGGACGTATATCGTACTCATACGGACGGATACGAGCAGCTGATTCGCGGCCTTTCGGAGATAGGTCAGTTTGACCTCGCCTATAGGTACTCAGAGAAGGCCATGCTGGCGTTGCCCACGGAGGATACTTTCCATATCGTTACTTTTGGGCCGCGCTTTGCGACGCCCACTTTCCCCACCGCAGCCCCGCCGTGCACCGGATAGCCTTCGATAGTTTTCCAATGCTATCGACTGCGCGTGGGCTTTTTGCGGCCGTAGGGGACACCGCGTCAGTACTCATCCAGACTCGCCTGCGGGATAAACCATGGGACCTAGCGATGTTCCAGTACGTGTGCCTAAATGATCCGGAGCGTGCTTGGGCAACAGCCTCGGACGCCGGAATTGAATGGAGCTTGGCAGAGCAGCTTCTTCCGGACTTGCCGGACGAGACCATTCCCATTCTGATGCGAAAAGTCGAGGAGCAGTTGGAAAACAAGTACGGTTGCGACCAAGCGTATGAGTTGCTCGGGAAAATCCAAAAGGTTGCTGAACCAACTTCCTTTGAAGAATTCTTGGGTCGGCTAAAGCGGAAGTTTGCTAACTGCCCCGAAATTCGCTCCCTGCTTGCCGGCGTCGACGAACTCTAAACCTTTCCTTTTACCCCCGCCGGTGTGTGGGGTGTGACTCTGGAGATCCCTGCAGGTTTAGGTCACCCTATTCGAACATAAACACCCCCATCAAGAGCATATGTTCGAAAGCCGGGATACTATAAGGACACTGGTTAGAAACCACGTACGAACCCCTACTTTTTTGTTGGAGTACACCCCGTGACTGCCACACTATCCCCACCTCAACCCGATACCGCCCTCGACTATCCCGACACCCTCCTCATTTCCGGCCATCCCGATACTGATCCTCTAGATGAAGGTGATGTGCCCGAAGCGTTCTACACCACCAACGCACCCGGCAACCACATCGGCCAAGCCGGCACCTACACCCGCAAAACCTCCTGGTTCCTCTACCGCGCAATCCTCCCCCAACTAGACGAAGATGTTGATTTAAGCCTGACCAGTCTCGCCAAAGACCTTGGTATCTCCTACTCGAAACTCCAAGGCTTCCTGCGCGCCCACTTCCGCATGCGCCAACTACCTCTAGTCACCGAAGTGCAAGGACTCCACTGGATCCTCGATCTGACCAAATTGCGCATCATCGACCGCGAACTACACCGACTGGAAAATAACCTAGATGACCTCGAAGCCATCGACGCCGCACTCGCAGACTTCCTCACGCCCACCGCACCGAATCAAACAGTCCCCACTGATGCTGAACTACGCCGCTTCATCCGCGGCTTCATCGACACCCACTTGCGCCCCGGAGACAAAGAAGAAAAGCCGCAACCCACACTCCGCATAAACTACAACCCCGATAACACCACTACACTATCTTTGACCTGCGATAGTGCTACCGCCACAATCATCGC
The DNA here is from genome assembly GCF_022345765.1 of Corynebacterium nasorum. Classification (NCBI taxonomy): domain Bacteria; kingdom Bacillati; phylum Actinomycetota; class Actinomycetes; order Mycobacteriales; family Corynebacteriaceae; genus Corynebacterium; species Corynebacterium nasorum. Next base: position 2,387 of record NZ_JAKRDR010000022.1, read on the forward strand.
CCGCCATATCGATGTGTACACCAACAAGGCACACACCACCGCAGCGCAGGGCCTTATCGATCTCATCCTCGAAGACACCCATACCAGCGTCGCTATAAACACCTTCACCACCAACGAAGACACCAATATCGTCTTTCATCCCGGCGCAGGTTGGATAAATCTCAACCATGCCCCCACAGACAACACCTTCATCCGTCGGCTTAACGCCGACGAAGTAGACTCCTACATCCCTGACGCCGACATCCGCGCCTACACCCAAGGCAGAGACGCCACCTGCCGCTGGCCCGGCTGCACCATCCCCGCCACACAGTGCCAACTAGACCACCGCATCGAATACCACCAAGGCGGACCGACCAGCCCAGACAACCTAGTAAACCTCTGCCAACACCACCACAACATCAAAACCGACCGCCGCGTCCACTACATCCTCGACCCCATCACCGGCACCATCGCCTGGCTCCACCGAGACGGCACCTACCAACTAGACCACCCCACCGGGCCCCTAGCCACACACCAAACACACTGGAACCACACCTGGGCAAAATACCTCGCACTACAACAACAGCGATCAAAAAGAGAGAAAGTGAAAGGATAAAGACGCCCGCCTCGCGGTTTAATTGTGATTGCGCGGGTTGCATATTTAGCGCGTAACTCGGTTTCTCGTTGAGGGCTACCGAGGCGTTAATCTTGCCTCGTGTGCTCACAGGACGAGGCAAGATGACGACCAATTCCTTGCCTAGCGTGGAAGTTTCAGTTGGGTCTGTGAACGGACCTGTATCCGACGTAGCTTATGCAGCTCTAGAGAACCAGCAGGTCGAACTTAGTAGCCTTGACGTCGGAAAGGCGCTTGCGGGCTCGCTCGAGGCGCTGCCATTCCTCTTGGGGGATGGATTTGCGAGCGATGGTGACGGTCTCGGCGTCAGGAGTGCCCCAGGCGATGGGCATCGGGGTGATTTGCTGCCAGTGGTTATTGTCCGCGCGGCCAGAAACAGCTGCAACGGGAACCTTGGTGCCTACGGTCCGTTGGGTGCCGGGGATGGCGGTCACGGTGCGCAGACATGCAGCCCAGCGGGGAGAAAGGGAAGGATCCACATTGGTATTCACCAATGCGAGCAAGACCATATCGCGTTCATTTACTTCAGCGATGACGGCCGGCGCAAGGGGATAGGAATCATAGAGTTGCTGGGCGGTGCCAACTTTACGAGCGGCGGCAAAGCCGACGATGGCCACCATGATTCCGAATAGAATCATGCCCAGGCCGATAGTGATGCCCCAGGAAAATCCCCACCAGATGGCCGCGCCGCCGATGATGAGCAGGATGCCCAGTACGAGGCCGGAAAGGCGAAGGCGGTTGGAATCGCGCAAGAGCTCGTTATTGGCCTTGGCAAAGGACTCGTCTACGTCGAACTTGAAGATTTTCATTGTTCTAAGTCTAGTGCGTCGATAAGCCGGTAGGCATATCCTTGTTCGGCGAGGAAACGCTGGCGGTGCACGGCGTAGTCAGCATCGAGGCTATCGCGGGTGACCAGCGAATAAAAGAGCGCCTCTTCTTCCTTGGGGCGGAGTAGCCGGCCAAGGCGCTGAGCCTCTTCCTGGCGGGAACCGAAGGTGCCGGAGACCTGGATGGCTAGGGCGGCCTCGGGGAGATCGATGGAGAAATTGGCGACCTTGGACACCACCAGAACGGGAAGGCTGCCATCCCGGAATTGCTGGAAGAGGCGTTCGCGCTTAGCAGTGGAGGTGGAGCCATCGATTACGGGGGCGTCGAGATGCGCGCCGAGTTCTTTGAGCTGGTCGACGTAGCCGCCGATGATAAGCGCCTGCTGCGGGTGGCGGGCCAAGATTTTGTCGACCGCGCGGAGCTTGGCGGCAGCCTGGGCAGCGATGCGGTAGCGGTCGCGAGGTTGGGCGGTGGCATAGAGCATGCGCTCCTCGGCGTCCATGTCTACGCGGACTTCGATGCACTCGGCGGTGGCGATATAGCCGGCCATCTCGAGCTCTTTCCACGGGGCGTCGTAGCGCTTGGGCCCGATGAGGGAAAAGACGTCGCCCTCGCGGCCGTCCTCGCGTACGAGGGTGGCGGTGAGCCCTAGCCGACGCCGCGACTGAAGATCCGAAGTCATACGGAATACCGGCGCGGGCAGGAGGTGGACCTCGTCGTAGATGATGAGGCCCCAATCGCGGGAATCGAAGAGCTCGAGGGCGCGGTATTCGCCTTTGGTTTTACGCGTGACCACCTGGTAGGTGGCAATGGTGATGGGCTTGATTTCCTTCTTCTCGCCGGAGTATTCGCCGATTTCATTTTCCGTCAGCGTGGTGCGGCGCAGGAGTTCGTCCCGCCATTGGCGGCCGGCGACGGTATTGGTGACCAAGATGAGCGTGGTGGATTCTGCTTTGGCCATGGCTGCCGCACCGACGATGGTTTTGCCAGCACCGCACGGCAGCACCACGACGCCAGAGCCGCCGGACCAAAAGGCCTCGGTGGCGTACTGCTGATAATCGCGCAGCTGCCATCCATCATGATTGAGGGCGATGGGGTGGGACTCGCCATCGACATAACCTGCGAGATCTTCTGCCGGCCAGCTCGCCTTGAGGAGGGCTTGCTTGAGGCGGCCGCGCTCGGAGGGCGGGACGGCGATGGAATGCTCGTCGATGCGAGCGCCAAGGAGCTTTCCGGTTGCGCCACGGGAGAGTTCTTCCAGGATAGGTGGCTCTTCGGACTCGAGAATGAGGCCGTGGGCTGGGTGGGCGTGCAGGCGGACGCGGCCGTAGCGGGACATGGTTTCGGCGACGTCGATAAGCAGGGCTTGGGGGACCGGAAAGCGCGAGTAGTTTTCGAGGACGTCGACGACCTGCTCGGCGTCGTGTCCGGCCGCGCGGGCATTCCACAGCGCGAGCGGAGTAATGCGGTAGGTGTGCACGTGCTCGGGAGCGCGCTCCAGCTCCGCAAAGGGAGCGAGCGCGGCGCGGGCCTCTGCGGCCTGGGCGTGATCCACCTCGAGCAAGACGGTCTTATCCGACTGCACAATTAATGGTCCATTCATGGCTCCAGCGTAACGGAGGTGATCCGGTGCAAGGGAAATCGGATAGTGGAGCCGTCGGAAGAGCGGGCGTCGATTTGCCCACCCGCGACCGTCAGCGGGGTAACGGTGCGGTGCTTTTCGTTGCCGTTCTTATCCGCATAGCCAATGGTGATCGGCCGGGCTGTGCGTGCGGCTGCGTGGACTATATCGAGGCTGGGAGTGGAAGGCGCGGAGTCATCGCGCAGATTGCGCATGGCCTTCGCAATGTCCGGGAAAGCGGTAGCCCGACGCGCGGTGGGGGTCGGTAGCGTTGCAGGTTCGGGTGCAACCGTGAGGCTCGCGCCGTTGTGGTCCTCGGCCGCGGGAGAAAGACCGTGATCGCGCAGCCGCTCCAGCAGGTCGTGTACCGGCAGTTGAGAAATAGCGACGGTGGGAGCAAGCAGACGCAAAGGCGCGGCCTTGAGCGCAATCTGGAGGAGGGCTGGGTCCTCGCTGCGCAGGTAGGACAGTGCCGGGCCGGAGCGCAGGGTGCCGTGGCGCTTGGCGACGTCCCCGATATGGAACTCCAGCGTCTGCGGCACCTCCCCGTGGGCTGCGAAAAAGGCGTGGATTTCCTCCCCAGTCATTCCGCGATCAAGGCCGCGGCGAAGGGAAGCGTCCGAGATGCGGTAGACACTGGCCAAGCCGGGGGATTCAAGGTCCGCGACGGATTCGAGCCGTTGGTGTGTTTCTGGATCGAGCGGTCCGGGAACCAATACGGTCATATCTGCCTGAATTAGAAAGTAGTCAACCGTATCTGGGGTCAGGCGGGCGGCGGCCTCGGGGCCCTCGATAAGCACGCTGGTGGGGCGCTCGAGGGCGATTGCGCCGATCCACTCGGCTTCCGCACGGAGCTCGGCGATAGTCTCGTCCGCGGTATGCGTGGCAAAGAGTGGGAAGTGGAAGCGGAGGGCTTCTTCGAAGGAGGGTTTCGCCCCACGCAGATAGACCTGCAGGACCTTATCCCTAAAGCTCGGCAGGCGGTCATTGGTGTGCGCTAGAGTACGGTCTTCGCTGGTCCACGTGGAGGTTGTCCATGATTCGAACAGGAGCTGCCACTTTTCGGCGAGGCTTGCATCGAGCCAGGTTTGGGCGAGCTCCGTTGGGGCGAGGAAATTGCCCTCCATGTTTTTCGGCTCGCCGCGGCTTAGTAGGCGGGCACTCATGCCGAGTTCGATGAGGCGGCGCAACTCCTCCTCGCCAATGTTAAGGGTCTTGCTTAATCCGGTGAGCTGGCGAACGCCGACGGTCTTGTCTTTGAGGAGTTCTATCGGCCGAGCGCCTAGGGAGTCAATGACACGCTGCATGCCGCGCACGACGGATAACCCGGCTGCAGTGCCAGCATCATCGGCCTTGGAATCGGGGGAGGGGGATTCAGTTATTCCCTCCACAGGGATAGGCGCGGTGGTTTTGCCGTTCAGCGCAAGGTGCACGGCGCGTGGCAGGCGGACGGTGGTTGAGTCAACGCGGTGGAGCAGCTGCTTGGCGATGAGCCGCGGGATTGGTCGGGCCGGATCCGCATCAACGGCTGCGTCCCGCGTGGTACCGAGGCCATTGGACCGGGACAGGGTCTCGAGGACCTTGCGCTCTTCAGCTGGCAGCTCGGCAATATCTTCTGGGCCGACTCGCAGCTGTTCGAGCAGAGACCAGCCCGTGGGCAAAGCAGGCATGACCTCAGGCGGAATAAGGACGTTGCCGTACGCTAGTCCGCGCTCCTTGAGCTGGCGGGTGGTCTCCGGATGCAGATCTTCTACCTCCTCGAGCTCTCCGCCACGGCGCGCGATGTCCTCGATTTCCGCGAGCAGCTCCGCGGAGCAGTCCATAAGGGCTCGTGCGATAGAGGTGCGCAGCAGGAGCCGAGTGGCGAGCGCGGCGATACTTGGGGGTAGTGGATTGAGCACATCTGGCCGGTTGCGGAGGACTGTTGCCAGCTCTTCTTCGTCAAGGGAGGCAAGCCACGTGCGGAAATGCGGAAGATGGGAAGACTGAGTCATGATGACTTCCCAGTTTAGCTATCGATTGAGTTACGTTTTTGCGCAAGGTTTGAAATAATAGGGACTATGTCGAATGAGAAGAAGGGTCACGTTTCCCCGGCTTGGCCGAAGAACGAAAATCGCGAGCACGCAATCACGGAAATCTCTGCGCCTTTTGCTGGTGCATCCAGCCCCTACGGCGATGATCTGATTTTGCCGATGCCGGCAGAGAAGCTGAACTACGTTCACCCTTATACTCGCATCAACCGCTAAAGCATTCCCCCGCCTCGGTGTGGGGGAAGATTTGTATCTAGCGTTCCCTCACGCAGAAAAGGCCCCCTGCATGAGCAAGGGGCCTTTCTTCGCTGTGTCTTAGCGGGTGATGTTCTCAATCATCTGCGCAATCGGGTCGATGACGTTGCGGTTGGCAGAGTAGAAGTTGTTGAAGTCGTGGCGGTTAGCCTTGTACAGCTCGGTGAACTGTGGAGGCAGAGCCAGGCCGTAGGAGTTAGCGGCATCCTTGATGGTGTTGTACAGGGCATCAACGGCCAGCTCATCGGACTTCTGGGCAGCAGCCTGCTTAACCGGAGCCGGTGCCTGGGCCGGAGCCTTAGGTGCAGCGGACGGAGCGGTGCGCTGGGTAGGAGCGGAGTTCAGGCCAAGGGAAGCGGAGCAAGCCGGCCATGCGCCCCAGCCCTGGGAAGCAAGTACGCGCTCAGCAACAACGATCTGCTGCTCGCGGGAAGCCTGGTCAGCGGTAGCTGCGAACTCGCCGCCGCCATTAGCCTGCCAGGTCTGCTGGTTGAACTGCAGTCCGCCGTAGAAGCCGTTGCCGGTGTTGATGTGCCAGTTGCCGCCGGCCTCGCACTGTGCCAGGCGGTCCCAGTCGGAATCTGGGGCAGCAGATGCGGTTGGTGCCATGATGGCAGCAGCGGCGCCGAAGGCGACGGTGCCGGCGGTGAACTTAGCGGCCATGCGGTTCTTAGCGGAGTGGCGTCCCATGTAGTTAGTCCTCTCTGTGTGCCCGCATTAAGTGCAAAGAATATGTACCAAAAAGAAAGGGCGGGCGAGGGCAACTTTCTTAACGGCTCTTAAATGTCTGGGGGACAGCGTAGCGGTTTATAACGAAAGTGTCACGTTATGGACACTAAATGGGAAAGGAATGGGGCGAATGTGGCGCGTGCGAGGACATTTGTGCAGGTGAATGGCAATATGTGATCTGTGACACATAGCAGAGGTGTGTCGCGTTAGCGTGCGCGACTTCTGTTGTTTTGACCAGGCAGCTAAAATAAAGATTTTCCCCTAGAGAAGAGGTGGGTACCTATGCCTATTGGCAAAGTGAAGTGGTATGACGCCGAGAAAGGTTTCGGTTTCGTCAGCAACCCGGGCGATGAAGACGTCTATGTCGGCCGCAACGTGTTGCCTAAGGGAGTAGAGGAGCTGTTCCCAGGCCAGCGCATCGATTTCGATTTCGCGGCTGGCCGCCGTGGTCCGCAGGCGCTGCGGGTCAAGGTATTGGATAAGCCGCGTCGCCGCACGCCGGCCCGCAAGCCCGAGGAACTCGGCAGCATGGTCTCTGATGTAATGACTTTGCTGGAGTCACAGATTCAGCCGGTGCTCAATTCCGGCCGCTACCCGGAGCGCAAGACCGGCCGCCAGGTAGCAGAAATCCTTCGCGCAATTGCGAAGGATTTGGATAGCTAATCAGAAGCCTTCGTGGATTCCTCCGCGGAGGCTTCTCGTTCTTTATCGGTCATCGTGGTGAGCGACCACACGGTGGCCAAGGGGGTTTCGTCACCGTTGTCATCGGTGCCGATCATCATGGAGGAAATCTCTACCACCTTGAGGCGGGGGCGTTTGCCGGTGGAGGCCTTGATGGGCTCTACCGATCCGGGGATTGATACTTCAGTAGTCTCGTTCGCGCCGTGCGCGGTTTCATCATTGGCGGCGGGGTCATCGTAGATGGAGAGAATCTTCCATTCATGATCAGAAATCTCTTCGGGGATTTCCAGCTTGAGGGTGTCGTCTTCCCCTACGGTGAGGTTCGGGACCTCGCCCTCCGGGCAATCGGCGCCGGGCTCGCACGCGATATAAGGGGCGAAGTCGATGGAATTATCGCCCACGGAGGCGGTCACTTTGATTTCGCGCGGATCGGGACCCGGCCGCTGGTTCCACCAGTTCTGGAAGATCACTACGGCGGCGACGATGACTGCCACGACCACGATGAGGGCCAAGATCTGCAGCAGCGACTTTTTCCTTGCTTCCTTACGGGTTGCCATGGGCCTTTACCTTACTCGAACGTGGAAGAGTTCTTTCCACCGCTTGCCGGTAAGCCAGAACTCATCGTCTTTGATGTGCGCGATGCCGTTGAGGACGTCATCGGGGTCGGTATAGCGGGATTTATCTATGGCGTCGGTGGAAATGACGGCGGTCACGCGGCCGGTGGAAGGATCGATGCGGTAGATATTGTCATCCATCCACACATTGGCATAAACGGAATCGCCCACGCACTCCAGCTCATTGATGTCCTCGAGGGGTTTTCCTTCCAGGCTGACGTCGGTGGTCGAGCGCTCCGCAAAAGTTTCCGGATCCATATGCCGCAGGGTAGCGGAGCCATCGGACATGAGAAGATCTTCGCCGTTATTACACAGCCCCCACCCTTCACCGGTGTAGGAGGCGGTATCGACCTGGCGCAGGTCCTGGTCGTATTTCAGGGTCTGGCCGGATTTCCAGGTCAACTGCCAGATGGAATCTCCGGCCTGGGTGATGCCTTCGCCAAAGTAGCGGTTATCCAGGTGCGTTTCGGCTAAGGTTTCGCCGGTTTCGGGGGAGAAGCGCTCTAGGCGGGATTCGCCCCATTGGCCGGTGCCAAGGAGCAGGTTGCCGTCCGGATCGGTTTCGAGGCCTTGAGTAAAGGAATTGGCCGGCAGGGAAGCGGTGCCTAAGACCTCCACGGAGAGGTGCTCAACTTCGGGTTCTGCATGGGTAGAGGAACAGGCAACGAGGGTGCAGGGCAGGAGAATGCAGGCGGCGCGGGAAAGAAACGACATGCACCATATGTACCACCGTGTACGCCCCATAATGAATAATGAGGGGCGTGAGTAAGCGAAAAGCAAATCCGTTGATCGATTCCCGCGCCGTGCGCATTGCGCGCGAGGCGCTGGATGAGGTGGGGGAAGGGGGCGTCGGCAAGCATATCGGCGTCGCTGGGATAGGCCGAAACGTTGCTACCCACCGATTTGAAGCAGAGATGCCTGGCTACCCCGGCTGGGAATGGCAGGCGGTGCTCGCCTGTGCGGAGGGATCGCGCTACGTCACCGTCAATGAAGTGGCGCTGGTGCCAGGCGGGGAGGCTCTGCAGCCGCCGGAATGGGTGCCCTATGAGGATCGCGTGCGGCCGGGCGACCTTGGGCCGGGTGATTTGATGCCACCGGCCGTAGATGATTCCCGCCTGGACGGCGACAAACTTTCCAAGTCCGGCTTGGACGACGCCAAGAAGCGCTGGCGCACCGAGCGTGGCCCGAATACGGATATGGCGGCCAAGGCGCGCCTGCAATGCCGCACCTGTGCGTTTTATGTAGAGCTGATGGAAAACTACGGCGTCTGTGCCAATGAGTATTCCGCGGACGGACGGGTAGTGCACTCGCGTTATGGTTGTGGCGCGCATTCCCAGACACGGGTGCGGGAAGAAAAGAACCCCGAAGTTGCCTTCGATGATGAAAAACCCATCTTCCAGGATTTTGATTTCGAGGACTAAGACAGCACACTTATGGCGTAAGACTCGCTGTACGTGAAAGGCGCAGGCGTTGAAAGCCACTCTCGATCGCTACTTCCATATCTCTGAACGTGGTTCCTCCATTGGAACCGAGCTACGCGCGGGAACGGTCTCGTTCTTCGCCATGGCCTATATCATTCTCTTGAATCCGCTGATCCTCGGCACCACCGAAGATGCAGACGGCTACGCGCTGGGCGTGCCGCAGGTTGCTGCCGCCACCGCGCTGGTCGCGGGCGTAATGTCTATCCTCTTCGGCGCTATTGCCAAATACCCCTTCGCCATGGCCGCCGGCCTGGGCATGAATACCTTCGTGGGCGTGAGCATGGTTGCCACCAGTGGGCTGACCTGGCAAGAATCGATGGGCCTGGTGGTTATCGAGGGCATCGGCATGTTCATCGCCATGATCGGCCTTGTGGACGGTGGTTTTGTCACCCGCGTGCCGGACGCTGCGCATACCACCGTGCCGGTGGGCTTGGGCATTAATGGATCGATTTCCACTTGGCCGGCGCTGGTCTTTGTCATCGGCCTTATTATCTGTTCCTTCATGGTTATCCGGAATGTGCCGGGCGGGCTTTTTATCGCCATCGTGCTCACCACCATCATCGCTTTTATCGTGCAGGCATTTACCGGCTCCGAGGACTGGGGCATGGCCGCGCCCGTCAAACCAGAAGCGCTCGGTGGGATTCCGGACCTATCCATTGTGGGTGATGTGAACCTGGTAGGCGCATTCACGAAAATCGGCGTGGTTTCCACCGTCTTGCTCATTTTCACCCTGTTGCTTACCAACTTCTTTGATGCGATGGGCACCATGACCGGCTTGGGCAAGCAAGGCAAGCTTGTCGACGCCGAGGGCAACCTCCCCGATATGAAAAAGGCCCTCGTCGTAGAAGGCTTCGGTGCAGTGGCCGGCGGCCTGGGCTCTGCTTCTTCCAATACCGTCTTCGCGGATTCCTCCGCCGGCATTGCCGATGGCGCCCGCACCGGCCTGGCCAACCTGATGACCGGCCTTTTGTTCCTCGCCGCGATGTTTTTGACCCCTCTCTATGAAATCGTGCCCATCGAGGCCGCCTCCCCAGTTTTGGTCATCGTCGGCGTGATGATGGCCGCGCAGCTGACCGAGATCCGCTGGACCAAGATGGAAATCGCCATCCCCGCCTTCTTGACCATTGTGATCATGCCCTTTACCTATTCCATTGCCAACGGTATTGGCGTAGGCTTTATCTCCTTCGCGCTCATATCCACCTTTGCCGGTAAGGCCAAGGAAGTGCACTGGATCATGTGGCTCTTGGCCGGCCTCTTCGTGATTTTCTTTGGCATGGATCCGATTTCCAATGCTATCGGCTAGCCTAAAGGCATGCTGATTACTGACCCCGCAGACCCTCGCCTGGACGATATTCGGAACCTCAACAAATCCGATAAAACCGGCGAGGGTCTCGTCATTGCAGAGGGCCCGCTGGTGGTCTCCCGGCTGGCCGAATCCCGGTTCCCCATGCGTTGCTTGGTGGGCTTTCCTAAGAAGCTGGAAGCATACGTTTCCGAGTATGGCGAGCCTGAGTGCCCCATCTACGAGGTCTCCCGCGAGACCCTCGCAGAGGTAGCGGGCTTTGATATGCACCGCGGGCTTGTCGCCGCCGCGGACCGCGCCCCAGAGCCGGATCTGGGAGAGATTTTGAAGACCGCGAAAACCATCGCAGTGCTGGAGGGCGTGGGCGATCACGAGAATATTGGCGCAATCTTCCGCCACGCCGCCGGCATGGGGGTGGACGCGGTGCTGCTCGGCTCAGGGGCCGCAGATCCGCTCTATCGACGCTCGGTGCGCGTATCCATGGGGCACGTGCTGCGCTTGCCCTTTGCCCATTTGGAAGGCGGGTTCACCACGTGGCAGCGTTCCTTGCAGGCGCTTGCCGACGCCTCCTTCACCCTCATTTCCTTAACCCCCAACCCCCACGCGGTGCATTTGGCCGAGGCCATGCATGGCTTGGATAAGGTGGCCATGCTCGTCGGTGCGGAAGGCCCTGGCCTTACCGAACACGCAATGAAGGCCACCGACGTGCGCGCACGCATACCGATGGCCCCTGGTACGGATTCCCTCAATGTGGCGACGGCCGCCGCCATTTCCTTTTATGAACGCCAGCGCTCCTTGAGCGACCTAAACGTCTGAGCGCCCCAATTGCCGATGAGGGAGCCCAGATGCTTCGCAGTGGAGATGATCTCCTCGCCAGTGGATTCCGGCTCGGCGCTGTGGTCCTCGTAATCGTCATAATCGTTCAGACCCAGCTTATTGGCCGACTGCGCAGCTAGCTCGCCCACGGTCCGCTTCGGCTTCGGCGGGTCGATCTTCGGCTCTGGGCGGCCGTCAACCGCGTAGCCTACGACGTCCAGATCCGGGCCATCGTGTCCTACCTCGATGCCGAGCCAGTACTCCTGGGCCGCCTCCATGATGCCCTGCGGCTCGAAGGGCAGGGAAATGCCACCGATCGGTTCGTACTTTTCTCCTGCCCAGTAGGGCGCCTCGAAAGGCTCTGGCAGGCCGGTGTCTTCATAAAGGTGCTCGCGCGTAGCGCACAGGCAGCGCTTGAGCTGGCCGCCTTCCCACAGGGCGAAGCCGGCATAGCCTTCCTTTTCATTACTCGCCAGCGCAATGACGCGCTGGGCGGGGACCGCATTGAGTAGGGTTTCCGGCAGCTGAGAGAGGAGGACGGAGTCATCTTGGCACACCGTCTGTACCACGGTGATGCCGGGGTAGCCGCCGATGTAGTACTCATGTGGATCCGTCTGCGCGGAGCGGTTAAGCGGGAATTGCCCAATCGGGGTGACCGGGAATGTCGGGTCTAATTGGGCGAGGAATTTTCGCCCAAAGCCGCGATCCGCCTTGGGCTCGGTCTTTAGCACCTCTTCTGCGTTGGGCTTAGAGATGTACCAGAGAGTGAGTACTGCGTGAGAGATGTCCACGATTAGTCCCTAGGGCGCTTGGTATTGGAGCGAACGCCGAGTAGTACGTCCTCCCAATGCGGAGTGACGGCCTTGCGGCGGCGCTTGGCGGGCTTTTCTTCCGGGGAGGGGTTCTGTAGGAACTCCTCTTCCTCGGGCTCTTCCGGCGGGGTGGTTGGCGCAGTGAGGTCAGTGACGTTGCTGGGCTGATCGCCGTCGATAGCTTCGTCGTAGCGGCCACTGCCCAACGAGGTCAGCGAGCGCACCGGCTGTACGAAGTCCGGGTCCGTTAGGTCTGCGGCCACCGAGTTGCGGGCCTCCACCGTGGCGGGCGAGGACATGGACTGCTTGAAGTACCACTCGGCTTCGTTCTCGGACAGGCCGGCCTTCCACGTCACGCGCACGATCCAGGCCTCGCCCTGGTGGCGGTAGGCGTCCCAGGTGGACTCGGACAGTGAGTGTCCGCGAGCGGCAAAGGCGGTAGCAAGAACCTCCCACAGGGTGAGCTTGGCTGGGCCGTCCTCGCGTACCGGGTGAGCCTGCTTGGCAATCTCCGCGATGCGGTTGCGCTCCAGCATGACCGGGTAGGCGAAGGGTTCAATGCGGGACTCGGGCACGCCCATTTCTTCCGCCACTTCCGCCGCGGAGGCACCGGCGCGGATGCGGTTTTGGATCTCCGCCGGGCGAATCTTTGCCTCTTCAACCGGCTCCGGTTTGGCGGGCTTGGCAAGGCTGATGGCGGGAGCCGCCGGCTCTTCTTCCGGGGTTTCCTGCTGCTCACCCTGCAGGACCTCGCGCAGTTCATCGGTGATGGAGAGGAAAAACTCTTCGCCGTCTTCGGTGCGCAGCACCAAAGAGGTTTCAGTCGATTCGCTGTCAACTGGGAACAGCTCGCGCATAATAGGGCGCTCCTTTTGCCTATCGACGGCGGACAATTCTGTGATGCATTCAACTATAACGTGAAAAGCCCCACGGCCTGCGAGGCGGCGGGGCATGTTGAGTGAGTGATGCGTTACTTTGCATCCAAGACGTAGTCAATGCACTGGGTGAGCTTAGCGATATCCTCCGGATCAATGGCGGGGAACATGCCGATGCGCAGTTGGTTGCGGCCCAGCTTGCGGTACGGTTCCACGTCCACGATGCCGTTGGCGCGCAGGGTGGCGGCGAGCGCTGCGGCATCGACGGAGGCTGCAAAGTCGATAGTGCCCACCACGAGCGAACGAGAAGCAGGATGTGCGACGAATGGAGTGGCCTCTGGGCGGGATTCGGCCCAGCGGTACAGGTTAGTAGAGGACTGCGTGGTGCGCTCTACCATGCCGTCCAAGCCTCCGTTCTCATTCATCCACTGGATTTGGTTATCCAGCATGAGCAGGGTGGCAATCGCCGGGGTGTTATAGGTCTGGTTCTTGCGCGAGTTATCCACTGCGGTTTGAAGGTTGAGGAAATTAGGGATATAGCGCTCAGAGGCGTTGATCCTTTCAATCCGCTCCAGGGCGGCGGGGGACATGGCGGCTAGCCACAGGCCGCCGTCAGAGGCAAAGCATTTCTGCGGCGAGAAGTAGTAGACGTCCGTGTCGGCGATATTTACCGGCAGGCCGCCTGCCCCAGAGGTGGCGTCTACAACCACCAATTGTTGGTCGTTGCGCGGGTGTGGGCGGGTGACCTCTGCCATCGCACCGGTGGAGGTTTCATTATGCGCCCAAGCAACCACGTCCGCCTCCGCGGAGAGATCGCCTACGTCGGGCACGGTGCCCGCGGGAGCCTCCACGATGGACGGGGCATCAAGCCAAGGGGCACCCGCGGCAGACTTTGCAAACTTAGTGGAAAACTCGCCAAAGGTAAGGTGCGCGGAGTGGCGTTCAATGAGTCCGAAAGTGGCGGCATCCCAGAAAGCGGTGGCGCCGCCCACAGAGAGGACAATTTCGTAGCCTTCTGGCAACGAGAAGAGAGCGCTTAATCCTTCCCGTACCGAACCTACGAGGTTTTTGACCGCTGGCTTGCGGTGGGAGGTGCCCATGACTGCAGGTTCTATGGCTGCAAGCTGGTCGGGGCGAACCTTGGAGGGGCCACAGCCAAAGCGGCCGTCGGCAGGCAGGAGATGGGCGGGCAGCGTAAGTTCTGGAGTGCTCATGAGTGTCAGTGTAGGACAGTTCCGGTCGAACGGCAGTTATTTTAGTCGACCGAAACTTGTAGGCGGCGTCACAAAGTTTGCTAAACTGTGAAGAGCTATCCAACTAGCTTCTTTAAGTTAGTGCCTAATAATGACTCTCACAAAGAGAAAGGAACTTCCGTGGCTTCTGAAGACAACAAAGTAGTGCTCCAGTACCCAGGCGGCGAGTACGAGATGGACATCAAGCAGTCCACCGAGGGTGACTCCGGCTTTGACATCTCCAAGCTCCGTAACGAAACCGGACTTGTTACCTTCGACCCTGGTTACACCTCCACCGGTTCCACCGAGTCCAAGATCACCTTCATTAATGGTGAAGAGGGCATCCTGCGCCACCGTGGCTACGACATTGCAGACCTTGCAGAAAATGCTTCCTTCAACGAAGTTTCTTACCTCCTGATCAAGGGTCACCTGCCCAACGAGGAAGAGCTCAGCCACTTTAATAAGGAAATTCGCCACCACACCCTGCTGGATGAGGATTTCAAGGCCGCGTTCAACATCTTCCCGCGCAACGCACACCCGATGGCGGTGCTAGCTTCCTCCCTTAACATTCTCTCCGCTTACTACCAGGACCAGCTCAACCCGCTGGACCCAGAGCAGCTGGATAAGGCAACCGTTCGCCTGCTGGCTAAGGTGCCAATGCTGGCCGCCTATGCCTACCGAGCTTCCCAGGGTAAGCCTTATATGTACCCGGATAATAGCCTGAACGCCCGCGAGAACTTCTTGCGCATGATGTTTGGCTACCCAACCGAGGAATACGAGGTTGACCCGGTCGTAGCTAAGGCCCTGGATAAGCTGCTCATTCTGCACGCTGACCACGAGCAGAACTGCTCTACTTCCACCGTGCGCATGATTGGTTCCGCGCAGGCGAACATGTTCGTCTCTATTGCTGGCGGCATTAACGCTCTGTCCGGCCCACTGCACGGTGGTGCAAACCAAGCCGTTCTGGAGATGTTGGAAGATATCCAGAACAACCACGATGGTGACGCTACCGACTTCATGAACCGCGTGAAGAATAAGGAAAAGGGCGTTCGCCTCATGGGCTTCGGCCACCGCGTGTACAAGAACTACGACCCACGCGCTGCCATCGTCAAGGAGACCGCACACGAGATCATCGATCACCTGGGTGGCGACCCGATGCTGGATCTGGCCATGAAGCTGGAAGAGATTGCGCTGAACGATGACTACTTTGTCTCCCGCAAGCTCTACCCGAACGTGGACTTCTACACCGGCCTGATCTACCGCGCCATGGGCTTCCCGACGGACTTCTTCACCGTCCTCTTTGCTATCGGCCGCCTGCCGGGCTGGATTGCTCAGTACCGCGAGCAGCTGGAGATCAACACCAAGATCAACCGTCCGCGCCAGATCTACACCGGCGAGTCCCTGCGTAAGGTTACCCCACGTAACGAGCGCTAAAGCGCCCCGCGGGTTCGCCGAATTAAGCCGAATCGGGTGGTAGCACCTATAATAGGTGCAGCTCGGTTCGGTTTTTAATGCGACCGCACGAACAAACTAGATTTCCCAAGGAGAATAATCCCCATGGATAAGCCTGTTATTGAAGCCCAGTCTGGCCCAGCGCCGACGGACCTTGTCGTAGAAGACATCGTCGTCGGCGACGGTGCTGAGGCACAGCCTGGTGCCGTAGTGGAGGTCCACTACGTCGGCGCTGAATACGAGACCAACCAAGAATTCGATTCCTCGTGGGACCGTGGCCAGTCCATCGAGTTCCCACTGACCGGTCTCATTGCCGGCTGGCAGGAGGGCATTCCGGGAATGAAGGTGGGCGGCCGTCGCAAGCTCATCATTCCGCCGGAAAAGGCCTATGGTCCTGCCGGCGGTGCGCACCCGCTATCCGGCCGCACCTTGGTCTTCATCATTGACCTCATCCGCGCCGACTAAAAGCGCTCAACCCCAGGTTCGCCCTGGGGTTTCGTCGTTTTCGGCGCGGCTTTAAAAACTGCGGCACAATGGAGGGCATGACTGTGCCAACCGTAACTTTTAATGATGACCGCGAAATGCCCCAGCTGGGCCTAGGTACGTACAAGCTCTATGACGAGGAATGCATCCGCGTTATCCGTGAGGCCATCGATTTGGGCTACCGCCACTTCGATACCGCTACGCTGTACAAGAATGAAGAGGCGGTAGGCACCGCCCTCAAGCAGGCAATGGATGCCGGCGATGTCACCCGTGATGAGCTCTTTGTTACTTCCAAGGTCTGGCATTCCCACCACGGTGCGCACAAGGTAGAAGAGGCATTCCAGCAGTCGCTGAAGGATCTGCAGCTGGACTATCTTGACCTGTATCTCATCCACTGGCCGTGGCCGCAGGGTGGCCTATACAACGAGACCTTTGAGGCTATCGCCCGCCTGCAGGGTATGGGTCAGATTGCGTCCATCGGCGTGGCCAACTTCTACGAGGACGTGCTCAAGGACTTGATTTCCACCACCGGTATTTCTCCGGTGCTTAACCAGGTGGAGATTCACCCGGGCTTTACGCAGTCCGGTTTGCGCGCTTTCCATCACGATAATGACATCGTCACCGAGGCATGGGCCCCGTTGGCACGCGGGGTAGTGCTCAATAACCCAGTGATTGAGCAAGCTGCCGCTGACCATGAGGCCACCGAGGGACAGGTTGTGCTGGCTTATCTCATGTCTAAGGGGATGTCCGTGATCCCGAAGTCCGCGCGCACCGAGCGGCTAAAGGAAAACCTCGCTTCCACCGAGTTGGAGCTTACGGCGGAGGAAGTATCCGCCATCGATGCCCTGGAAGGCCAGGAGGGCTTTGGTCGCATGTTTAATGACCCGCGCGAGTTCCCTGGCGACGAGGAATAGTCTCACCCGCAGTTTAAGCCCCCTCACCGGGGGCTTTTCTTTTGTCAAGCGGCTGTTAACAATCTTCGCAAAAGGGGGGTTGTTTCCACCGATGGGGGTAGTTGGCTAAAGACGTTGATCCAGCTCGGCGGAACCTATCAGCTTGAAAGGGTGGAGAGGTGAGGTGTTTTCTTGGCAGAGTTCACAACCTTGCAGAAAATGTTCGGTAACTTACATGGAAACATGGATAGTGATTAATAACACATTATCTCGTGTGACCTAAGTTCCTCTCACCCAAGGAGACGAAGCTCTATGAGTGACGTAGCTGCAACTCCTGTCTCGCGCCGCGAACCCACCGGTAGCGAGTTCATCGCGATGCGCGACTCCGCCGAATTCGGCGAGCTGCGCCGTACCTACCGGAGTTTTACTTTTCCCATGACCGTGGCCTTCTTTGTGTGGTACGTGGTCTACGTTCTAGCTGCCGTGTTTGCCCCTGGCTTTATGGCAATCGAGCTTGGTGGCGGCTGGAATATCGGACTGGTTTTCGGCCTAGCCCAGTTCCTCACCACCTTCATTATCACGTGGATCTACGTGAAGTATGCCAATAAGAATATCGAGCCTAAGTCGGCCGCCATCCGTGAAGAGCTGGAGGGCATGTAATGATTACCACCACCCTCGCCGCCGAATCTTCCGCTGGCAATCCCATCTTGAATATCTCCATTTTCGGCATCTTCCTTTTCATCACCATGGCGGTGGTGCTGCGCGCCGGAAAGACCACGAAGAAAGCCTCGGACTTTTATACCGGCGGCGGCACCTTCTCCGGCCGACAAAACGGCCTAGCCATCTCTGGTGACTACCTTTCCGCGGCATCGTTCCTGGGCATCGTTGGTGCTGTGGCGCTCAATGGCTACGACGGCTTTTTGTACTCAGTCGGCTTCTTTGTTGCCTGGCTGGTAGCACTCATGCTCGTCGCTGAGCCCATGCGTAACGTGGGCCGCTTCACCATGGCGGATGTCTTGTCTTTCCGTTTGAAGCAGAAGCCCGTGCGCGTAGCGGCGTCCATCGCCACCCTCTTTGTCACGCTCTTCTATCTCATCGCACAGATGGCAGGCGCTGGTTCTCTAGTGGCCGTGCTGCTGGATATCCACGATTTTAAGTGGCAGGCGGTCGTCGTGGGCATCGTTGGTGTGCTCATGATTGTCTATGTATTGGTCGGTGGCATGAAAGGCACCACCTACGTTCAGATGATCAAGGCTGTGCTCCTAGTAGCCGGCGTAGTCATCATGTGCTTCTTGGTATTCATTGCACTGCGCGGTGGATTTAGCGCGCTGTTTAACAACGCCATTGATATGCACGCCGCCTCTGAACAGATTAAGGAGAAGGGCTATGAAGCTAAAGACATCATGGCCCCTGGCCTGAAATACGGCGCCACCACCGCCACCAAGCTGGATTTCATCTCCTTGGGCATTTCGCTGGTGCTTGGTGTGGGCGGCCTGCCGCACGTGTTGATGCGCTTCTACACCGTGCCTACCGCTACTGAAGCCCGCCGTTCTGTTACCTGGGCGATTGTCATCATCGGCGCCTTCTATCTGATGACCTTGGTCCTGGGATACGGCGCCGCCGCCTTGGTCGGTCCGGACCGCATCCTCGCCGCGCCGGGCGGGGCTAATGCCGCGGCACCACTGCTTGCGCTGGAGATTGGCGGCTCTATCTTCATGGCGGTTATTTCCGCAGTGGCCTTCGCCACCGTGCTTGCCGTGGTTGCTGGCCTGGCCATTACCGCCTCGGCATCCATCGCGCACGATATTTACCATGCGGTCATCCGCAATGGTAAGTCCACAGAAGCCGAGCAAGTTCGCGTTTCCCAGGCCACCGTGGTGGTCCTTGGCATCGTGGCTATCATCTTGGGCATTCTGGCCATGACCCAGAACGTGGCGTTTTTGGTCTCCTTGGCTTTCGCGGTTGCGGCTTCTGCCAACCTGCCGACTATCTTGTACTCCCTGTACTGGCGTCGCTTCAATACCGCAGGCGCGGTGGCCTCCATGTATACCGGCGTGGTGTCCTGCTTGGTGCTCATCTTCTTCTCCCCAGCAGTCTCCGGTTCTGAGATCTCCATGTTCCCGGGCGCGGACTGGGCTATCTTCCCGCTTTCCTCGCCGGGCTTGGTATCCATTCCGCTGTCCTTCTTCGTCGGCTGGTTGGTCTCCATCATGACCAAGCCAGACGACTTGGAGGAGCTTTCTGCAGAAATGGAAGTCCGCTCGCTTACCGGCGTAGGGGTGGAGGCACCCGTCCAGCATTAATTGCCTAGATAGTGCACTCAACCGGTAACATGTATCGACGTGTTTAGAACGTCGTTGACTCGCAAGGCGGCATCAGCCAAGGCTGGTGCCGCTTTAGCCGTATGTATGCTCGCCTTGACCGCCACCGCGTGCAGCACCAGCGAAAGCGATAGCGGCGCGCTTGCCGACGCCCCTTCGGGATTAACAGACACCAACCGCGACGTCCCACCAGAAATCAATGAGTTTCTAGAAGGCGATGAGGGGCGCTCTGTTACCTATATTCGGCTGCATGATGGCATGCATATGGGTTCTGCCTCGGAGCACGAGGCTCGCCCGGCGCTCAGCCTCATCAAGCTCTATATCGCCACCTACGTCATGGAAAAGGGCGAGTACGAAGATAAGTATGAGGCGCTGGATATGATCGCTAGCTCCTCCGATAAGTCCGCCGAGGATCTCTTTGAAAAGTACCCAGAGTCCATCGACACCATTGCCGATGAATTCAAGTTGGAATCCACCAAAGCCGGCGAGAAATGGGGTTACTCGCAGACCTCTACGTATGACGTTGCCAGCTTCATTTCGCAGCTCATCGAGCGCGATGAAACCCACCCAGTGCTCGTAGCTATGGCACATGCCGATCCCATCTCTGAGGATGGCTACCGCCAGGACTATGGCACCGCCAAGCTCTCTAACGTGGTGGGCAGCAAGTGGGGCTGGTCCAATGATAAGTCCATCAACTCTTCCGTCTCCTTTGGTGAGAACTTCGTAGCCGCAGCCTCAATCAATGGCTCGTCCGATGAGCTTACTGATTACGTAAAAGATGAGGTCACCGGAAAGAGCCTGGGCAAGGCTACCGAGCGTTTCCTCAAGTACAAAGACGGCGAGGGCGTGCCGCCGATTGAAACCACTACCTCGGAGACCTCCACGACGTCGTCTAGCAAGAAGGATAAGGACGAAAAACCCGGCACAGGGAAGAAGGATAAATCCGCGTCGAAGGAACCTACCAGCGAATCCACTACGTCCGAAAAGAAGGATAAAGGCAGCTCCGATAAGAAGTCCACAGATAAAAAGAAAGGCTCAGAGAAAACCTCCGAGCCCTCTAAAAAGTAGTACTACCGCGCCTTAGCAACCGTTTCTGCGACGATCTTCGCTAGCTGGCGAATTTGATCGTTGCTCAACGTTTTACCATTGAAAGTGACGCCATCCGCAGTTACCTGCGGTAGCTCTGGCAGCTCTGGATGTTTGCTCTGTAGCTGCGAGCTCAGCTGATTTACCAGGTCGGACGAGCCATTGCTCGGCGCCGTGGCCTGCGGCTGAGTCTTTGGCTGTGTTTTCTTAGTGGTTGGCTTCTTCGCCGGTGCAGGTGCTGCGGACTTGCCCGGTGTCCACTGGCCCCAGTCATCGGCGTAGACCTCGTTAACGTCTACGATGACGCCACCAATGGTCTGCTGTTTGCCGTGCGGCAGCTGGTGAATAGTGGTGCGCGGGTGAATCTTGCCATTAGAGCCCCAGTCATGCATCCAGAAATACTTGCCGATGCCATCCTGGATTGCCCACTCGATGGTGTTGTAATTGCCGTAGACACCTGTCTGGTAGCCGGCCAGCTCCAGCGTCTTGGAAAACGCCTGCAGGTATGGGCGGATTTGGCGGGTGTACTGCTCGCGGGTGGGGTTATCGTCGATAGCAATGTAGATGGGGCGGTTTGTTGGGCCGCCTGCCTTCTTGTGTAGTGCAATCGCCTTCGGTGCGTGAAATGCAGCACCTGCTGCGCCCTGCTTCCAATCCGCGGTTTCCGCGCGGCCAAACTGGTATACGGAAGCGGTGGGCAGGCCTGCTGCCGCATTGGCCTTGGTCTCTTTCAGGGTTACCGGCTTGCCGGCCATCCACGCTGCATCGGGGCGCTTGTCGGAGACGTACCGAATCGCACCCATATGGCCGGCCTTCTTAATTGCCTGCGGGGAAGGAACGCCGGCAGAATAATCGATGATGGTGCCGCGCACCGGTCCGAGCGCCGCCGCATGGGGAGCGGCAGCACCGATGGCGCATGCGGTCAGGGCGAGAGCGCCGACCTTAAAGAGGCCGCGACGGGAGAAAGATGGTGACATGTTGAGCTCCTGCAGTAATCACATTTGTCACAGTAGTTAACAACTGCACCATAGCAGGAGGTCTAAAGCCCCAGAGGCAGCGAAAGCGCATGTCGCGCATTTACTTCGTAGTGCTATTTCGAGTCATTGCTAAACAACACTCGTGTGGGATTCTCAACCGTGCGCGACACCGTGCAGTCCTTCTCATGGGAGATGCGAATCAGATTGTCCACCAGCTCGCGTGCTTGGTTACCCTCGGACGTATCTGGGAAAGAAAGATTGAACCCCACGCGAACCTCCGACAGGCGCGATGCGCCATCCTCGTTTACGCGGTCGCCTTCTACATGCACATCAAAAGACTCCGGCTCAGCGCGCCGGGAGGTCACCACGTCCACGTCTACTGCGGAGCACCCCGCAACGGCCGCAAGCAAGAGTTCAACAGGGGAGAGGAGCCCCTCGCCACTGCCAAACTCAATGCTTGCTCCCGCGGAATTGGTAGCTCGGTATAGGGCGGTGTCGAGGCGGGTGAGGTCTACGGCGTAGTGTTTAGTACTTTCACTCATGACTTAGAGCTTAAGCAAGAAGCGAGAAACGCAGAAGGAAATGGCGGTGAGGATCGTTCGATGGTCAACGGTCCTCGCTACTTGTGGTCAATATGAGCATAGGATCTTGTTCCAGAAAGCGGGGCAGCTGTCATGGAAAACGAGATCACAGTGAAACCGCCGAGTTGTTAAAAGTTCGCGGAACGTGACGAATTAAAAAATCAAGGGCGGCGAAAAGTGAATCCAAACCGATTGTCCCAATGCGGGTTTGTGGTCCGCAGTGGTGCGGAATATGGTTCCAGATTCATGAGTGGCGGTAACGGAGTAGTGGTCGCCTTCGAAAATTGCGGAGTCCACTATTGCTGGAACCGTGGTGCCTAGATAGTCTTCGTCCACAATCTTTGCGTGGTGCGGCAAGATAGCGGCTTTAGTACCTTCCTCTCGCACGGTTACTTGGCTCAGAGGCCATGAAACACCAAGCGTGGGACACTCGACGCAGCTTCCTGTAGTGGTGGTTTGAACAATTGTCGCGTCCGAAATAAACGCCGCGACCGCCGGGCTAGCAGGATTTTCCAGCAGCTGTTGCGGGGTAGCGATTTGTTGGATTTCGCCGCCGTCTAGGACCACGACTCTATCTGCAATTGCCAGCGCTTCGGCGCGATCGTGGGTCACGTGCACCGTGGTTAGACGTTGTTTTTCCGTCAGCGCCACTAGTTCGCGACGCAAATTATCGCGCAATGGTTCGTCAAGAGCTGAAAGAGCCTCATCCAGTAACAAAAGTTTGGGACTTGCGACGATCGCTCTGGCAAGAGCCACGCGCTGGCGCTGTCCGCCAGAAAGACTGTTCGGAGACCGGTCTTCGAATCCCGGCAGCCCTACGAGGGCCAAAGTTTTAGAAATGTGCTCTTCGCGTTTAGCCTTAGATACTTTCGCTCGGCGTAGCGGATAGCCAACATTCTCTTTAACAGACATGTGTGGCCAAATCGCGTGCTGTTGGAAAACCATACCAATGCCGCGCTCTTCGGGAGGAGTTGAAGTCATCTGTCTGCCATCGATGTCGAGCTCGCCCGATGATGGGGAAATAAAACCAGCGATGGTGCGAAGGAGGGCGGTTTTACCGGAGCCTGACGGTCCTACAAGTGCGATGAGTTCTCCTGGCTCGATGGAGAGGTTGATATCGCGTAGGCCAGTGGTGCCGTCCGGAAAAGTGACCGAGAGGTGTGAAGTTGCAATTTTCGCCATTTTAAGTCCTTACCTTAGGGGACTGAATAGTCAGCGCGAGGGCAACGATGCCGACGATCGCGAAGAGTAGGGATAGAGCCGATGCCTGGTTATAATTTCCCGCCTGCTGAAGATTGAACACTTGGACGCCCAGCGTTGTCGTCCCGGGAGCGACAAGTAGTACGGAAATAGTTAGCTCTCGAATCGCAGTCACCGCCACTAGAACTGCGCCGGAAATCGCCGCTGGAATGCTCATTGCACCGACGGTTGAAAAGAGCGCCTTGAGGGGCGTGGCACCAGAAATGCGCGCTGCTTCTTCTATTGTGGTCGGGGTACTTATTAAAGGAGCACGCACGGATTGAACAACGAGTGCGGTAAATGCGCAGACGTAGGCAATAAGTATTATCCAAATCGTGTTATACAACCCCGTATAACGTCCGGCGATAAGCCAGGCTACACCGATGATGAGTCCTGGCAGGGCGCTCGGTAACAGCGTAGAAAGCATTAGAAGCGTATTTCCCCGTGCATGGGTCCGGGAAACTAATATTCCGATGACCCAGCCAAGAATGCCGCAGATTAACGCTGCGGTTATTGAGAGAAGTGCGGAATTGGTTAGCCCGTCGATGACGCGCGGGTTGGACAAAGCATTGGTGAAGTTCGCCAGCGAAATGGTTTCTAATGTAAACGGAATCCCAGGGGCTGGTAGCAATGCGCGGTAGGCCAAACCGAGGATTGGGCCAATGGAAATGGCTAGTCCGCACACCCACATGATGATTGTGACCGGCCAACGCGCTGAATGCAGCGAAAAGCGCGCCGGGCTACCGGAGTCATGGGTAGAAGGTGAGTTTCTTAATGAGGTGAGATAGTCCATGGTGACGGCGCCGATTCCCAAGAACAAGAGAACAACTCCGATGGTGGAGACTACCTGCAGGGGGTTGGATACGGTGCCAGAATCGATGAACCGGTAAATCATCGTTGCCAGGGTTTCGAACCTAGCTGGCGAGCCGATAATCGCGGGAATCCCGAAATCGGCAAGATTAGCAATTGCCGTGAGGGTAAACGCTGACAACAACGCAGGGCGAAGGAGGGGAAGGGTGACCGTACGCAGAACCGTTATTACGGAAGCTCCTGATACACGGGCGGCGAGTTCAAAATCTGGTGAGATTGAGCGCAGGCCCGATGAAATGATTACGTATGCTGTGGGAAAAGAGTGGATAGTCATCAGCGCAATGACCCCATCTGCGCCGTAGATATTCCAAAGTTCGAACCCAATGAGTCTATTTAAACCTTGATTCGGACCGAAGAGCTGAGTCCAGGCAATCGCTCCGATAAAAGGGGGAACCAAGAGGGGCGAAAGTAGGAAGAGCCGCAGTACCGAAGAGCCATAGATATCTGTGCGGTCTATTGCGATGGCAATAACGGTTCCAATGATGACGGCAGCAAGCCCCGAAAGCGCCGTGGTGAAAAGCGAATTCCATGTAGCAATGCCGAGCCCTTGTTCCAGAAGGGTGGGAATTTGGTTTCCTCCCAGTGCGAGGGAGACAACCAGGACCAAAGGCGTAATGAACAGACCAACAGCGATGAACCACACACCAACGCGCAGCGCGGATACGGAGGGATTTTTCAACAAGTGAGCCATCAAGAACTAGGAGGGATTAGAACAGACGGGGACTAGGAAGAAACTGCTTTTTGAAAAGCTTCGACGGCGGCGTTTTTATCCTTGGTAATTTTCTCTAGGTCTTGGTCCATGAGTTCAATGTCTTCAAGTTCTGGGGTGGCTGCTGGAGTTCCCACGTCCTTGCGCACTGGAAGATACGACTGCTCGACTGCGATTTTTTGTGCCTTTTTCGAAAGTAGGAAGTTGATGTACTTTTGTGCTGCTTCTTGTTCTTTGGAATCTTTGAATACACCCGCAGGTTCAGAAATATACGGTGCTCCCTCGGAAGGGTAGGAAAGAGCGACAGGGGAACCCTTGTCCGCTAGGTCTCGCACTAGATAATCGACGACTACACCTACGGGCCGTGACCCGGAGGCGATTTCTTGGGAAGTGGGACCATTGGACTCTGCGATCATCGGGGAGTTCTGGCCGAGATCTTCGAGCCAAGTTTCGCCGAGATCTGAATTGTTCTTCCACGCCGAGGCATTGAATGCCGCCGCGCCAGAGACCGCCGGGTTCGGCATGATGAGTTTGTCCTTATATTTCGGATCAGTTAGATCTGCCCACGACCTCGGGGCTTCGCCTTCTGCAAGTTCGTCGGTGTTATAGGCAATTACCGTAGGGATAATGCGCGTACCGACATAAAAATTCTCGTCGTCCTTGGCCTCGTCGATGATGTTGTTGGAATCAACATCGGCAAGCTGGATGAGGTCACCATCGTCGGCATAGTTTTCAAAGGTAGGTGCATCGGCTGCCCAGAAAACATCCGCTTGGATGTCACCAGATTTTTTCTCTGAAGATATGCGTGCGTTCAAATCTCCGGTGCCCGCGCGGTACACCTTGACCTCGATATCAGGAAACTCTTCATTGAAGGCCGCATTGATCTCATCGGCCTTTTCTTCCGGCTCTGAGGTGTAGACGGTGATCGAAGTTGAACCGCTTTCTGCCTGCGTATCTTCATTCTTGGATGTAGGCTCACCGCACGAGGTAAGAAGTACAGTTGAAGCAAGAACTACAGCAGTAAGAGAAGAGTGCCTAGGCTTCATTTGGGGAATTTCCTCCAGAGAGAGTAGTGATCAGGAGTCTTTATCTAACTGTTCCGAAGTTAAGGAAACTTGGGATCGACGTGAATTCGCAGTTAATTTTTGACTCCCTGAGCGGGTGATTTGGAGGGCGGCGCGGTTAAAAATCCTCATACAAAACTGAATGAAACCGTGCTGTCAAGGGGTGAATGCGCCACTTCGACCGGGAGGTAGTTGTGACGCGTTGGACTCCGAAGGATGTTAAGGATGCTGCTGTTGAGCGCGTGGTGGCAGGCGAGGCAGTTAGCC
>NZ_JAKRDR010000023.1:0-27254 GCF_022345765.1 Corynebacterium nasorum
AGGCTAACTGCCTCGCCTGCCACCACGCGCTCAACAGCAGCATCCTTAACATCCTTCGGAGTCCAACGCGTCACAACTACCTCCCGGTCGAAGTGGCGCATTCACCCCTTGACAGCACGGATTGCCGCAGAATTGCCTGAAAAGCAAGTACTAGTTGTGGAGCCTAACATCCAAGAACTCCCAACTGGCTTGGCCAACAAGGAAAACGTGAAGCTATCCAGCGCTAAAGAAGCGATCGAAGCAGCGGAAGTTATCACCCTTTTGGTAGACCATGATGAGTTCAAATCTATTAATCCGTCGCTTCTAAAAGGAAAGACCATCATCGATACTAAAGGACTCTGGAAATAAAAATGGAGCTAAAATCCTCAAAGCCGATGAGACCTACTTAAGTGATCAAATCTATCGATGGTAGGGCAAGTCACTCCTAGGGTTGCCCGCAATTCGTGGACACGTAGTAGAGCTACCTAGTGGTTAGGCGGCTATTTCTTTTCTGCTAGTGGTTAGGCCAATGTTTTTCTCAAAGTCGACGGGGCTTGCCATCCCGAGTGTGGAGTGCCGGCGCCGGCGGTTGTAGACGACTTCAATCCAGTAGGCAACGGCCTTGCGTGCGGCATTACGGGTCGCCCAGCGCTTTCGGTCGTAGAATTCGGTTTTAAACGTCGACCAGAATGGCTCGGCCATCGCGTTATCGAAGCACACGCCGGTGCGCCCTACGGACTGAGCAATGCCCAGGTTGCGGCAAACTTCCCAAAGCTTCTCGCTGGTAAATTGGGTTCCGCGGTCAGCGTGAAACACTAGCCCGTCAGGCACGTCACCGCGTAGTGTATGCGCCATCCGTAGGGCCCGTTCGACCAGGTATGTATCTTGAACGCTATCCATAGCCCAGCCCAGTACCCTGCGGGAATGACCATCGCGGACTGCGCACAAGTACAACCAGCCTTCACCGGTGCGCAGGTAGGTAATATCCGACATCCACACTCGGTTGAGCTCACCAGTATCAAACATGCGCTTGACCAGGTCAGGAAGCGTGGACTTACGCTTGGCTTGAATCGTCGTTACGGGAACAAATGCCCTGGGTGAAATGCCCTCAATACTCATTATCCGTATCCGTTTAGCCACAGTCTTACGGTTAAGCACAATATGGTAGCGCTCGATAAGTTCTGCGGTAATCCGCGGAGCACCATAAACCTCATCGGAGTCCGACCAAATCTGATGAATCTTACGGTCAACATCATCGTAAAAAGCTGCACGATTATCTTCACCGGATAGCCGCTTCTGCTGCGTATGGGACCATTTGTAGTATCCAGACCGAGACACTTTTAATAGCCGTGCCATACGTTTGATGCTGAAGTTCGCCTTGCTCTGGCCGCATTAATTCGAACTTTTCTGTTCGCGTTGCTTGGCAGCGAAGAAGGCTGTCGCTTTTGACAAAAACTCGTTATCCATCTTGGCTTCTGCCAGTTCACGGCGCAGACGAGCATTCTCAGCACGAAGATCCGCCTCGCTTAGCCCATCTGATGTTCCTCGACGTTCGCGCTCATTTTTTACCCACCGGCCTAAAAGCCCAGCGGAAACACCAATCTCCTTAGCCACATGAGCGATTGGGCGCTGCGACTCGATTACCAGGTTTGCGGCTTCACGCCGGTACTCCGGCGTGTACTTCTTGCGCTGTTGATTCACAATGAACATCCTCTCCTACGGACACAAGATCCGTACTAATAGGGTGTCCACTACTTGAGGGTAATCTCACTCCAGTATTTACGTACGCGCATGTTTACTATTAAGGTGTTTACTTAGATTACGAGCCTTTCTAAAGGTAGCTTGACCGTCGCAATATTCACGATCAGGAAAGTCCGACTAGACGGATTCCTCTCTTACACCGCTTGCGTCCATGCTCGCGAAGAATTAGCTCTCCATTGACCGAGAAATATCCTAAGTTTCATCACACCGCTCACTGCGAGCTTCCCACAACCCAAGAATCGGAGTCGAATGCGAGTTAGAGACACTCATCGCTGGGGAATTGGAAAACTGTACCCTTCCAAACGAGAGTTTTTGGACAGTTCTGTATCCAGTGGATTGCACACAATTCAAGCCGGAAATCTACATCTAGATATTTTGGTTAGAAATCGCGGTTCTAGCACTACTCTGATCTTCTTTCACGCTTCTGTCACGAAATCCAGCACATTTCCAGTCCTTGTGGGAGATGGGCTGGCAGAAGCGGCTAACGCGAACCTCATCTCGATTTCCGGTCCGACCCTAGCGTACACCGACAAGCTCCGCTTAGGTTGGTACATCGGAGTAAAGCCCCTTGGTTCATTTCCGAACTATGCGAAATCTCTGCTTCACCATGCGGTCGAGAGTCTTAACACGAAACGCCTAATTTTAGCTGGTTCTTCGGGAGGTGGCTATGCTGCTGTGAACTTTAGCCGATTTTTCTCCGATGCAGCAGTTCTCTGCATCAATCCCAGATTGAATCTAGCGACCCGCCCCACACCAAATTTGGGAGAATTCTTAGTTCACGCGTATAGAGCCTCAGGTCGAACCCAAATCTCTAGGCTCAAAGCAACTTAAGTGCAAGAAAACGCGGCCGATTTTTATCCTAAAGCTCCAACGAATCATATAGGCATTCTTCAAAATGCGGGCGATACAGACTACTACGAGGGGCAATTTATCCCTTTCTGTCAGGCACTCAGCCCCGATCCGAAACTCTGGACCAGGACTGATGCCATTGGAGATGGGCATGTTCCCTACCCAAAGCAAATTCTGCACA
Source organism: Corynebacterium nasorum (assembly GCF_022345765.1). Lineage (NCBI taxonomy): Bacteria > Bacillati > Actinomycetota > Actinomycetes > Mycobacteriales > Corynebacteriaceae > Corynebacterium > Corynebacterium nasorum. The sequence continues at coordinate 2,771 of NZ_JAKRDR010000023.1, forward strand.
AAGTAGTCCAAAACTTAGCCGACTTGAAATACACCGTCGCAGAGGCCTACCAAAGATCAGGATTCCAAAACCATGGAGACTGATTTGCTACTTTAGAGACAATAAAACGATATTGGCTGAACTTGTTTCAGAAATTCGCTATCTTCTGTTGAGCAACCTCGCGGCTTCGCTTTCAAAAACTACAGCCGGCTCCACGTATTGCGCTCTATTGTAGTCAACAATCTGCTGCGCCCTTTCAAACCTTTTCTGGGTAATACACTCACCCCATTTGGCGTATTCTGGGGAAATCTCGCTGAGTAGCCCCTCCATAACGATCCTTCCGTCATGGAGCCAGATTGCCTGCTTACAGGTTCTCCGCAAGGTTTTCGCACTATGGGACACCATGAAGACTGTGCCGGCATTGTCAAGCAGTTCAGACATGCGCTTTTTAGCTGTGTCGGCAAAGGTAGCATCTCCGGTTCCCAAAGCCTCGTCAACCATAAGAATTTCCGGGTTCCTAGATGTAGCGATAGCGAACGTCAAGCGGGCCGACATACCAGAAGAATATGTATTCATCGGTCGAATCAAAGCTTCTTCTTCAAGGCTTGATATCTTCTTTACTTCCGAAACATACGCGGGCAAAGCATCCTTCGAAATCCCCATGGCTAGCAAACCAAGCTTAATATTTTCCATTCCTGTCAGTTTCGGCTGCAAAGCAGCCGATACGCCCAGAAGCGACGGTGTGCCGCCCACTAGCACTTCACCAGAAGTCGGAGTCTCAATTCCCGCCAACATTCGAAGCAATGTTGACTTTCCTGATCCATTTTTTCCAAGAATTCCTATTGCTTGCCTCTTCTCCGTGGCAAAGCTGACTCCCTTGACCGCATGAACTGAGCGCTTTTTTGAAGGAAGTAGCCCCTCGAGTCGCCTACCTTCATTTACTGGCACCCGATAGATCTTATTCAAGTTCCTTGCGACTACCGAATATTCAGCGGACATTGGAATACCTCGCTTCTGCCCGCCAAAAGAAAATAATCCCAATAGCTAACATGCCAAAAGCACTTGCGAACATATATGCCCAAACTTTTAGCGATGGTAATTCGGAATAGAGCACCACACCTCGTGCAGACTGTAAGAAATAAAAGGCTGGATTGAGCTCCAAAATAGCTTGCGCTGTGGCGTTAGATGTAAAACGATCAATCGAAAAGAATACACCCGAAGTATAGAACCAGGCCCGCGACACGAAAGTCAGAATAGCTTTCAGATCAGGAATAAACGCAGTTATACGAGCCACGACTAAGGAAAGTCCACAAGAGAAAACGTGCATCAAAACAAAAATAGGAATGACCAAAAACGCACTAGGCTTTAAGACATCAGGATATTGGAAGACAAGACCAAAAAATATAGCTACTAACGCCGGAACGATATTCTGTAAAAAATTTTTAGTCGTCAGAGAAAATGCAAGAGCCGCTCTGGGGAATTTGAAAGAGGAAACTAGACCCTTCGACGACTGAATCAATCCCGCGCCTCCGTTAAGGCCTTGGCTCATGAAACCGAAAAAGACAAGACCAATAATCAAATATCCAATGAAATTATCAATGCCCCGGGAGGTCTTGAGTAAAAGCCCGAAAATGACTCCGTACATCGCAGAGTTAAGCAAGGGACTGAGGACGTTCCATGCACGCCCAAGAATCATGTCTCGATTATTGGTTGACGACTTTCCTTTAGCCTCTTCCCAAATAAAGTGTCGTCTATTCCATAAGTTCTCCAGGTAGTCCTTCAATGGAGGTCTAAAAGACACAGGCCGAAGACCTGCGTCATCGATTATCATCAGTTTCCGCCTCGACTCGCGTTTAACGGACTCGTCCACAAAATCCTCAATCCATCAATTAGGAACTTACCCTAGGAAAGGAACGGGGCTTTTCCCCTTATCCAAGCTGAACCAATATTATCGCCTGTGGAGTCTTCAAGCCTAAGCAAAGCCCTTGACGTCCAATTCTCCGCATCATACAATAACGGTGTCTCAAGTGGTTTTATAAGTTCGGTTCTTCCTTTATCTGTTCCAACGTTGACCACGACCGTTATTTCCGCCGGATTTGAAATCCCACGCTTGTTCAAGTATTCGGTGAAGTTTCCGTCGATCCGGAGCTTTCCGGTCGCCTTATCGTAATCTCCACGTACGGCGAGCGAGGGAGGATCAACTGAGAAAGTGTACGCATTCGTTTCACAGTTCGCTTGTGCATTTTGGACTAAAGTCATTGCCGCGTTCCGAGTATCAAAAAACGTTCCGATACCCTGTTTACTCATCGCCCCACGAAGATAATGGTCCGTTTTGAGCATGCCCGAAAGATTCCCATAAGACCGAACATAGAGGAAAAAAGCTTTGCTTCCTCTAATCACTCTGAGATCGACCCCCAGACTCCTGAAGGCGCGCGCTTGAACATCAGTGAAAGCTTCAGGAAGCATCCACGGGGTAAACTCCTCAAGTTTCTTGAAATCATTGGCAGAGAAAAACTTAGACCCAGTCATGACTAGGTCCCATTCAGCCAAATCGACCTGTCCCGCTCCGGTAGGGTAATAGACTAACTGATTTGCCACACCAATCGCCTTGGTTACACGGCCTCCTTGCCCGGCTGCCGCATCAGCTATTTGGAATATCTCCGACGCAGCCCAAGGAAGCCATTGGTCATCGTCATCAATTGCAGCTCTAATGTTCGTTGCAAAATCCAAATTTGATTCCAGCCGCAATCGGCACAATGTCTTTGCGGTCAGTTTCTTTGCGTTGTCTGGATAATATTTGTTGGGGAGACGGACTGCATCAATATGTCCAGTATCCGCCTGAGGATAGCCTCCCCGCGGATGAATGTATGGAACCAGTAAGAATGTGAAGAAAGATGATTGCCTGTTAAGAGCGTTAATCAATCGAGACAAGGAAAGGAGCTCTTGAAGCTTGTCAACAGAGCAATACGTCACATGGAGCGCCGTACTATTGACAATAAAATGTTGATTCGCAATCGATTCAAGCGTTTCCCGATACATTGTCAATAGCTTTGAAAGCGCATCGTGGTTTGATTCGGTGTCGGCGAAAATAGTTTCGACCAACAAAAATCTCCTCGCGGCTGGCTCAAGAAGTTCACGTGAAGAAGAGAAATTGGTCCCGTGTCCACTAGCCAAGATAACCTGGTTCAGTGCTTCCGCTTGGTCTTCCTCAAGCAAAGAAAGATCCACCGTATACCGAGCCCCGCTGTCAGCTTCGATACGCTCTCCCCACCACAAATACAGTCGGCGCCAAGATAAATTCGCAGGGGCTTTTATCGATTTAAAACGGTCGGCGTTTGCCATTTTTAACTCCCGTTCTGTCGCCAGTCACGCAAATGTCTCGAGATCCTCGTTAGAGCATTTGCCTTTTCCTTTATATTTTCTTTAGGCAACGTATGAAGACCCCGCCGATTTTTCCAGATTTCAACCTGAACACGTCCGAGCTTTGAATTTCGCAGGGCATCCAATCGCCGTTCAGATGTAGCCAAGCGCTCTTCAAGTACCTTCTTTTCTTCTCGCAGGTGCGCCAAGTTGGAAATAGCCGACTGGTTCTTCCCTATGGGCTGCTTTGTGAGACCGCCCTCAGAGATTCGAGTTGCGGCCGTTAAAGCTTGCGGACTCTCTTGAACAATCCGATTTTGCCGCACTTCGATTTCAGCTGCGCGCTTGCGTAGTAAGGTCGGCAACTTCTGCGCCAATTTTTCATCCTGCGCAAGTTCGGAGAGTTGCTGTGCGACAGGGTCCCGTCCTTCGATAGTTGGATCAACCCAACAGATTCCACCGTGAACATTCACGAGACCTTCTTCGGGAAGCTGGCTCATATGAGGTTGCCTTGAGGTTAGTGCAAACGAAGACTCGCTAAAAGCTTGAGGAGGCGTATTTCCAAGATGGCACAAAAGCTGACCACGAATTGATGAGTAAGAATGGTCTTTTGCGATGTTAAAGCATCTCTTTGCTGCTTCTTCCACATCGTTTGGGCGATCAGGAAGAGTCAACAGCAATTCTTTAAATTCAGAAATAGAGTTAGCGAAAAGTGGGTAGTCATCTCCGAGCAGCTGCTCATGCAAGGGCGTACGGTTTATGATGGAGGGCCTAGCTAATGCTCCATACTCGAGTATTTTCGTCGATAGCTCCGAACTGTTATTCATCGCCTCAGCCCGCCAACCAACGCCAATTTGAGCAGCTGAAATGAGGGAACGTGAGGTCAGTCTAGGTACTCGTCCGTGCCATGTCACCCCCGGAGTGGAATCCATTAGCCAACGGTTATTATCGACGAAGTAAGGATCGTCCTCACTCCTCCGGAACTGATCACCAGCAATATCCAGGGTCAAACAACTTCCAGATGCAGCTACCGACTTGAAGGATGCCAAGATCAGGTCGGTATTCCATGCTTTAAAAAACTTTCCTGTGTAAACAAATCGGTCAGGGTGCTTACTGTAATGATAAAGTTCTTCGAAAGATCCTTCCGCATCAGGGACATGCGGAGGCAAAAGAGCAAGCTTTTCAGGATCATGAGACGGCAACAGCCGAGACAGTCTTTGAAGTATCGCCTGAGTCTGACAGAGGAATTTGACCCCAGAATCTCTTAACACTCTTAGCATTTGAACTATATCATCATCAACGCTTTCATTGACCGTAGTAATACCAGTTACGTATACGGACAGTTTGGATGCTACTTCCGGAAATTCCTTAACTAGGTAGAAAGCCGTTTCCGTGTCACGCAAGAGTATTGAATCGAAGTCTTTTTCTATCTCACCTATCGCTCGAGCATACTCGTGCCTTTGCATTCTTTCCCCCGACGGGGCATTGGAGAATAGTGCACGGTTTTTCGAAGCAAACGGGTCCAAAATAGAAACGTTTTCATAATAAAGAACTTCGTCTAATACTTCTGTCTTCCGAATTGGATTAGCAGTTAAAAGAGTAACACTTACCGAAGACACCCCAGCCAGCATCGAGCAAACTCCTGCTAGGAAAAAGGCAGACCCGTCGACAACGTTAACGTTAATGTACCCAGAAACTAAGACTCGAAAATCTTTCCGCTCATATGAATGATTCATTTTAAATTGCTACCCTTTTAGTCTGAATTTGGCCTCGAAATCCTGGAGCGTTGGTTTTCACTTTCACAAAACACTCATTAGCTCCCAAGCGTTGCCCAAGTGCAACTGGTACGGTATTTGACCGCTGAAAGTTGATACTTTCTACCACTTCACCGTCACGCATAAAATCAAAGGCATACTCTAAATTCTCGCCGTTGGCAACACAGATAATGTGTGGTGCCCCCACGAATTCATGCGTTACAACTTTTCTCAATCCAAACTCGGCTTGGTGCCCTTCCCTCGAAGAGTTCATAGATTTTCCCACTTGGCGAATCACCTGTTCTAGGGTTCTTTCCAATTCGTAGTACCGATCCCGCCAAACGATCTCTTGCTCGTCATAATTCATAAGTGCTTCCTAACTTTTATTCAGTTGCAAACGAATATAATCAACCTCTGCGCCAATCGTGGCCTTCCGCCCACATTTTTCTAACATCGCCAGTGAGCCCTGCTTTGACAAGCGCTGAAAGAGCTCCGCGTCAAAGTAGAGTTCCTCGATTAAATCTGCCAAATCATTTATTGACTCAGGTTGGGCGAGCAGACCTGATACACGGTGCTCGATAAACTCGGGAACGGCAGCTACTTCACTGCTAATAGTGACCAACCCTGAAGACGAAGCCTCACACATTGACACACCTTGCGAATCAAAGCGAGTCGGGCTTAGGAAAATCCCATGCTCGGCATGCAAGTCCCGAATTTCTTCCTGCGTAAAGAACCTATTTTCCAACTTAACGTTATCGAACTGACGAAGTGGTTCGACTGTCTGATCGAACATCGGACCGCTTCCACATATTGTAAAGCTAAGAGCCTTAAAATACGGCCGCTTTGAAAGTTCAAGTATGGCACCAACAGTCTGGTCATTTGCGTATTTGAGCGAGGCGAATGGGCGGATACTCAGGATATTGAAACGCTTTTTATCTTCTTTTTCGCGGTATGGAAATACTTCCTCATCTACCAAATTCGGGATGACCGTTGAATTTCGGAATTCAGCGCCATTGTCGGGTTCTACGACATACTTCTGAAACCATTTCGAAACATTAACGAAACTAACATTTAGCTCTTCCTGCGTCATAAGGTCATGGAAGAAAGCGTTTTGCTTTAAATAATAAGTCTCCTTCTTTTCTAAGGCTGCCTTTATATCTTCCGATGTATTTATGAAGTTAAACCATCTACGGTACCAAGCTTCCGCTTCAAACCCATGAACCCAAACAATGACCGGCTTTTTTACGTTTAATTTCTGCAAAGGTCGAATGCGCTGGGGCTCCGCAAAATGTATTAGGTACCCATCAAAGTCATTACTGGCCACATGTAATTCGAGAGCACCTTCATTTCCAACCGTCACTCGTACGCCATCAAATTCGTATTCATAAGCCTGCCGTACCGGTTCGTGATTATAGAAAACTTCGACATCTAATCCAGCTTCTTTGTAGGCTTTGACTCGCCTGTGTATGAATCCATTACGATATAGAGCCTGCTCGCTAGGATAGGCGTTACAAATAACTAATAGTTTTTCGGACATTAGGCGTTCTCCTTCTTGACCATCGAAAAGTTTGGCTCACGCCTAACTTTGGGATTCGTTTCCTTCCAAGTAAGCATAAATCTCTCTATATCGGTTCGCATTTCCTTTCCATGTCCGCCCTTTCACCCATTGTTTCCCTAGCCTGATCAGTTCTTCATCGCCCATCGCCTGTTCAATTTGATATACAAATTGATTCAAATCATCAGGAGGGAAAAACAGGCCTCCTGCACCTGCTACCTCTCTAAGCGCCGGAAGATCTGAGCAAACAGTCGGTACTCCGAGAGCCTTTGCCAAGAGCGGTTTCAATGGCGTTACGTTTCTACAAACCTGAGCATCGATCCGAGGAATAACAAAGACATCTAAGACTGCATACCATTTCCAGATATCTGCATTTTCTTGGCGGCCGGCAAAGAGGACCCTATTCCGTACCTCTAAATCTTCAGCAAGTTTCCTTAGGTTTGGTAATTCAGTTCCATCCCCCACGATTAGCAGATTCCAAGTTTTGTCGAGTTGAGTTAACGCTCGGATCGCTAGCTCGAGACCTTCATAGCCCACCACTGAAGTCACCGATCCGAACCATTTAGAATCGCTGTCTAACTCCAGCTCTGTTCTAAGCTTTGGAACGTCAATGTCGCGATATAGATCCTGATCATCGATTGCATTAGGAACTACAAAGATTTTGGAGGCCTCAACGCCACGAGTTACCAAATTCGCCTTGGATACTTCACTAAGAACCACTACGGCACTCGCTGCCTTCATCGCCTCAGTTTCTCTCGCCCGAGCCAGTTTATAGTACTCGGATTGGAGAGCGATTCCTCGCTCCTCTTCCTGCACCTTTGACAGCCAAGTATTTTCAAGTTCGCCTCGTACTTCATACACCCAAGGAACCCCCAGCTTTTCAGCTGCCCGCGAGACGATTTGAGCATTCTTGAAGTCAGTTGTTGTGTGGAGAACCCGGGCATCTAGCTCTCGGGCACACTCAATCAACATCTCCGCAGTAAGCTCACTCCTCTCTGTCAAAGTGGATGGATACCTAATAGGAATCAATCGGCGATATCGAACACCATCAACCGTTGAAACAGGAGTAGAAGCAATCGATCCAATCACGACCGGGTACCCCAATCGTGTAACACCTTGAACTGACGTCCCGGTAGTTTGAATAGCCTTTAAAGAACTATGGGTTCGATATGTATATCCCGACTTTGTAAATGGAAGGCTGTTGTTTAGGAACCAAAGCACTGTTCCATCGTTGGGTTTGCCGGTACGGTCGCTACTGGCAGCCCGTTGCTCTAAGCAAGGGGCGATCTCCTGTTTCAACTGTGACTTTTGCTGCTCTAAGCGTCTAGCAAATCTTTTTCCAGCTCTTTCTTTAATTCCCTTTGCTGAGCTATAAAGAAAAATAGCTTGCGTAAGCTCTCCCCGACGGTGCTCATCATCGCCCTCAAGCACACTTCGGCTAATCTTCATCTTTGAAAGCAATTTATCGAGTTTGTCCAGACCAGCACGCTGACGAATTTTTTCCAACACATTATTGTATAGCGCTGCTGGATCTTCTTGTGCCATTCTTACAGCTGCCTCGAACAAAAAGATCCACTGCTTAAGAACAAATTTAAAACTCGGCATCTCGATGAACACTTTCCAATAAGTTCACAACGTTTACCTCGGCAACCTCGTTACGCTCTTTGTAGGGCCAAGTGGAAGCTTCTTCTCGCGGCATTAAAGTGCCAGGGTCATTAGCAAGCTTTTTCCACAAATTGGCGAGATCCCTTGGCTCGTTTGGCGACACAATGTCACCAGCGCCTGTTGTTCGGATTAGCTCAGCGGTTTCACCTTGGACTACCCCTGAAATATGCATCTTCGCTGCCATCAGTTCGTAGGTTTTTGAAGGGACAGTCCTCAGAAGCGGCTCCCAATCAGCTAAGTGAACCAACGCCGTATCCGCCCAAGCATAAGGCTCATCCATTTCCGTTGCTGACCTCTGCTTTTCGAAAGTAGCGGACACTCCAAGGTCTTTGGCTCGATAGATCAAGTTTGTCTTTCCGTCCCCCGCCCCAATAATTCGCAAATTCACATCGACGCCCGACTCTTGCGCGATTTTTACAGCCTTCAGCACATTTTCCAAATTTTGCGCTCGCCCAATAGTCCCCGCATAAAGGACGTTAATTTCAGATCGAGAAGACCGAGGAATGCTAGTCTTTTCAAAATTCGTCTCCCGCGGAAAAACGTTTCTCACAGTAACCAATCTTGGCTTCTTTGAAGCTACCCGTGCATCAACTTTCTCTGCCAATTCGTCTTGAAGCCATGACGAAGTCACCATAACTCCATCCGCTTCAAACAATGATTTGTCCAAAGCCACTTCAGTCAACATTTTGATAATTTGCAGAGGTCCTTTACTAAGGATTTTTTGCCGCAAAGATACCGAGCCAACACTCTCATTCCACCTGTGCGACTCGTGCAGAAGGTCCGGCCACGCATCTCGCAAATCAATCACATACGGGATTCGTAAAATTTTTGCTGCTGCGTAGGTGACCATGGCGGTGGGTAGCGCGGGAACTGTACCAACGATCACGTCTGGCCTCGACTTGGAACCGCCAAGGCCACGAATCAAAGTTACGAAAAATTGCCCTGCCGCCACTGAGATTTGACTTACAACTCTAGCTGTCAGACTTGAGGATGAAGGTACGGCGGCGACTCTAAAGATACGTTCCCCCGCCGCCCCGCCTTCACCCCTGCCATAGGGAGCTCTTAGTTCACGAAGAGAGCAGAACCACTCAGATATCCCCATATTTCTACGAAAGCTTCTTGGCGGAGCAACTACATCCACCTGGTTTCCTGCCTTGACCAACACCGATGTTAACCATTGCCAGCGCCTTTGCGGGACCCCGTTTTGCGGATACCAGTAGTGCGACAACACAAGAATCTTCAAGACATGGCTCCCTTTCGTACGTAATTTCACCGCAAGCTTACCAGGCAACCACTGAATTAATTGCGCAAAACTTTTACCTCAGCAAACGAGGAAACCCGCCGGAATATTCTAATTTCAATGCTCCAACCAGGCGATTTGGCTGTAGGGCACAAGTCCATATATAGTTAATTCTCGTTGCACAGAGAACAGCAAGTTCGATGTACGGCGTACGCATAATCCTCCATAGCTCAGTTGGCAGAGCATTCGACTGTTAATCGAAGGGTCACTGGTTCGAGCCCAGTTGGAGGAGCGGTGTATGCACCCCCTCTTACCGGCATAAATGCTGGTGAGAGGGGGTATCTTATTTTTTGGCTTCCAGTCGTTTCCAGCCGTTTCCAGCCGTTTCCAGTGGCTTATGTCGTCAAAATGTCGTCACGTTTTCGCCCCAAAATACGCCGTCAAAACCACTTACACCAGCACGTTCCCCTACGCATAAAAATGACTCCGAGCCGAAAATCGACCCGGAGTCATCTCCCCCGAACGGCAGCTGCCACCAAGAAGTATAGCACACTATAATAGAACTAGACATCTAAAAATAGCCGAACAATTTGGGGGAAGTAATGGCAGGACGCGGTCCCGCACCAAAGAATCCAAAATCCCGTGCGAGAAGAAACCAACAAAACATCGAACAACGAGAAATCGTTGTCACCTTCGTACCGCAGCCCAAACTCACCGACATCTACGGCCCCACCAACCCGGCCACAGACGAGCCCTGGACAAACCAAACTCTCCGCTTCTGGGAAACCTTGTCTGAATTCCCACCATTGAAGACTCAAGGCCTCCAAGAAACTCAGTGGCTCGACTTAGCACGCACCATGATTCTCGACGATGCCTATAACCGCGGCGACACCAAACTCGGCCCAGAACGTCGCCTACAACTCGCCCAATACGGCATCACACCAGACAGCCTCGCTCGCCACCGCATCACCATGGCAACCGCAGACGAAGCTGAAGACAAGCGCCGCGCTTCCCGCGCCGCAGCAGACGTACGCGGCCGCTACCGTAGCCTGAAGGCGGTGGACTAACCCTATGCCTTTTAAGCCCCGAGAACCTGGAGAATTCCCCTCGCTCGGCTGGGAATGCCTGGCATGGATAGAAGAAAACCTCGCCCAGCCAGACTGCGCCGAATACCAACCCCTGGTACTTACACCTGAACAAGCTCGCTTTATTCTGCGCTACTACAGACTCGACCCTGAAACTGGACAACGTGTCTATACACGCGGCATTCTCTCCCGCCCTAAAGGCTGGGGTAAGTCGCCAATCATGGGCGCTATTGGCGCCCTCGAAGCACTAGGCCCAGTATGTTTCGGCGGGTGGGACGCATCAGGGCAGCCTGTGGGGGTTCCATGGTCTGAATTCACCACGCCGAAAGTACAATTTGCCGCAGTCAATGAGGACCAGTCCAAAAACGCTTATGGGCCGCTGCTAGAGATGCTGCGAGACGGCCCAGCCATGCAAAACTACGACATTGACCCAATGGAAACGTTTGTCGCTCTTCCTAAAGGCCGCATCGAATTCATTACCGCGGGAGCATTGTCAAAAGAAGGCGGCAGGCCTGTATGGTTTTCTGCCGACCAGACCGAGGCGTGGACTCAGAGCAACGGTGGTGTGAAGCTAGCTGCAGTGCTGCGTCGCAACACAGGCAAGCTAGGTGGTCATTCTATCGAGACCCCTAACGCCTATAGGCCGGGCAGTGGTTCGGTTGCTGAGGAAACGTTTAAAGCTCTCGAGTTGCAGCAGCAGGGGCGGCTTAAGCGAGAAACGATTCTGGTAGACCACCGAGAAGCCCCTGAGGATACGGACTTAGCTGACCACGATTCGCTCTACCGCGGTCTGGTGCACGCCTACGGGGATTCTGCCCGGGACAATGGCGGCTGGGTGGATATTGAGCGCATCATTACCGAGATTTGGGACCCGTCGACTGACCCTTCTGATGCGCGACAGTTTTACCTTAATCAGATTGTCTCTTCGTCCGATTCTTTCCTCTCCCACCTCGAGGTTGATGCGATTGAGGATAGGGATAAGGCTATCCAGCCAGGCGACAAGATTGTGTTGGGCTTTGACGGCTCAAGAGGCCGTGTGCATGGTAATGCGGATGCGACCGCGTTAATTGGCATGCGCGTAACAGACGGGCATCTGTTCGAAGTTGCAGTATGGCAGTCGAAGAACCCACGAGACCCGGACTGGGAGCCAGATACGCGGCAGGTAGATGCAGTCGTGCGCGATTGTTTCTCCCGATATCGTGTCGTGGGCATGTACTGTGACCCGTCCGGCTGGACTGAGCATGTTTCAGCGTGGGAGGCAGAATTCGCCCCGAAGCTGAAGGTTAAGGCAACGTCGGGACACCCCATGATGGCGTGGCCGAGGGGTAAAAGCGCCGCGGTGTATCAATCATTAAGTGAGTTTCGGCAGGCGGTGGTCAACCGGGATATTACCTACGATGGCGGCCCGTATTTGCGCGCTCATTTGCTGAATGCAAAGCGTAGGGAAACGCGGACTGGATATTTGCTTTATAAGTCGTCACCGGAGTCTGCTGATAAAATTGACGCAGCGTATGCGGCAGTCATGGCTTATAAGTGCTATTTGGATGCTGTGTCTCGAGGGGTGTCAAAGCCGAGGAAGAAGAGGGGGTCATTCGTTTTATGATTCGGGGGCTAACGCAAAATGAAGAAGACATTCTAGGTGTATTAACGACTGAGGTCACAGGACACCAGCAGGGTAATAAGCAGCTGGCGTCATACTATGATGGGACGCATCGTGTGCAGCGCATTGGCGTGGCTGTGCCTCGTACATTGTCGGATATTGGGGTTGTTTCCGGATGGCCGGCAACCGTGGTGGATACCTACGGTGATTTGCTACGCATGGATGGGTTCATCTCGCCTGACTATGGCGAGCAGATGCGGCTAGTCACACGTCGGTTCAATGTTCCGCTTCGAGTCTCTGAAGCTATCTTGGACATGTTGATTTTCGGTCTGGGTCTACTAGCTGTAGAGCCCGACCCACACGGCGTATTCCGCCTGCGGTCGGTGTCGCCGTTATCTGGTTCTTTGCTGTGGGATGATGCCACGAATGGGCCCGTTGCTGGATACAGGCGCTCTGGAGTAAATTCCGAGGGTCTATACCGAGAAGTGTTGTATCTGCAGGGCGAAGTCATCGTTATTTCCAAAGACCCAACCGACATGGGCACTGTGCGCTCAGTGGAGCGATTCGACGTTCCTGGAGGCGGGTTCCCGATGTTCAGACTGCGAAATCGCCTGCGCACTTCGCATTGGTCTGGACAGTCAGAAATCACCCCGGCCGTGCGGTATCTTACCGACGCTGCCGCCCGTACTTTGGAAAACATGGAGTACAACTCCGAGTTTTATGCTTCTCCACAGCGATGGGCTACCGGCGCCTCACCTGAGGATTTCGGCTACGACCCGGAAGGCATGACGGAGTTCGACCGCGTTGAAATGGGCTGGCGTACCTCTATCGGCAAGATGCTTGTCATCAACGGCGATGAGGACGACCCCAAGCAGCCCAGCGTCGGACAATTCGCGTCGTCTCCCCCAACTCCATTTATCGAGCAGGTACGTGCCTACTCTCAGTTGATTGCTTCTGAGTCAAAGATTCCTGCACAGTATTTTGGTTTCATGACGGAAAATCCGCCGTCGGGTGACTCGATTCGTGTGTGGAAAGAGCAACTGATTCGCGCATCTGAAATTAAGACGGAGTTAATGAATCCGGATTTGCTGGAGCTGGCCCGCGTACTGGTGCAGGTGTCCGACCTCGACCAGGACGTCGACATTGAGGACCTCGTCGACGGGCTCGAAGTGGATTGGCGTGACCCGGCTACCGCGTCCAAGGCCGCTGATGCTGATTGGGCTCTAAAGCTACTGACTTCCGGAGTACTCGCACCTGATTCCGAAGTGCTCCTGAAGAACCTGCATTTTTCGGCGGCTGACCGGCTTCAAATCGAGCAGGAGAATCGAAGTAAACGCCTATCCCAATTAGCGAAAGTGCTGGAGGCATCTTCAACCGAGGAACAATCACCCGAGGATACCCCGACTAAGAGCCCGGAGGATTCTGCACCGTCTCCACGACAAAAGGCCAGCGAAGATGCCAAGGAGGCACGTTAGATGGATGTGCAGCGTCCCTGGACGTCGATTACACCTGTAGTCGATTCCATTGCACGTAAAGCTATTGAAGACTTGAACTCTCGAGCTCGAGTTATTCCGGACCTTACTGCTGACCCTTATCGGCAAAAGGAGCTTTTGCGCCAGATGGTGAGAGAGACTATCGACTCGTATGGCATGGCCGTCTCTGATGCCACAATGGTGTGGCTAGAGGAGCAGGAAGACCACATGGGAATGCGGCCGGTGGAGTGGAAGCCTCGTCGGGTGGATTCTCACCAGGTTGAGGCGCGTATGGCGCATGATTTCGCGCCTTTGTTCTTCGAGGAGCAGGGCTATAACCGGGCGTTGAATTCGATGGGGTTTATCGTCGCCGATGAGTTGTATTCCCGTCAGCGAAAGAATGCAGAGCATACCGCGTGGAAGGGTGGGGGTTCGTGGGCTCGTGTTGCGCACCCTGGAGCATGTGCTTTTTGCACCCTTTTGGCCTCGCGCGGGTTTGATTACACTTCCCGTTCTACTGCTGGTGGTGGTTACTCTGGTGCGCATTTTCATGACCATTGCCGATGTTTGGTGATTTGTCGTAAGCGGGGGCACGTTGAGCTTCCAGAGTCGACGATTCGGGCGCAGAAGATTTATAAGAAGGCTCAGGAAGAAGTTGGCAGCACGGACCCCGATGTTTTGTTGCGGGCGATGCGTCAGGTGGGTGGCCTGAGTAAATGAACACGTGTGCTATTATTTTGGGTGGTTACGGTTTGTATCCGGAAGGGATGAATGAGGCCGTAGTCCACAAACTGAACATTTAGGGGGAGACTGTGTCGCACGAGGACGCACGCACTGACAAGTCCGAAAAGGACACCACCGACGTGGATGCTGCCACCAACGCCGCAAAGGCTGAATCCGAAACCGCACCAGATGACTACCGTAAAAAGTACGAGGACATGCGGTCCCACTCTCGCACGTGGGAAAACCGGGCGGAAAAATCGTTAGCGCAAGTTGAGAAACTTACCGCAGATAAAGAGAAACTCGAATCCACGATTAAAGACCTACAATCCGAGCTTTCAACAGCACATAGCCAAGTTGAAGATGCTCAGCATAATCGTGATTTGATTATCCACATTGCGGCACTTGGCGGCGACGTAGAGCAATTATTCGACTCGAAAAGCTTCTGCGCAGCCGTCGATAAAATCAACTCTGACGACGACGATTACGAATCCACGCTCAAAGACCTCATCGGCAAGCACTCCCCCGCCGCCCCTTCACCGTCGCGGCTTACCTGGGAATCTCCGAATCAAGGAATCTCCAGGGGCGAAGAGTTGTGGCAGCGGCGCCAACGGCGCCAGGGGGCGTAGTCCACATTCATCACATCATCGGGGGATATTATGCACTTTCGGCCAGAATTTGACCATTACTCTCCCAGCGACCTGTCGTGGCTGGGCTCTCGCCACGCAGTAGACAACGCCGAGACCGGCACGCTGGGCGAAAAGACTACCCATATTCGCACATCCGTCCTACCCTCTGGCACCGCCTTGCACCGCGAAGGAGACTACTGGGTACCAGTGACGTCAAAGACTCAGTCCGTGGACGGTTTCCTACTTACCGACCAAGACAACAACCCAGGAGAGGTTGTACCCATCGCGTGGCACGGCCGCGTCCGCGTCGACCGCCTTCCAGACTCCAACAACCGAGTCACCATCGCAGAATGCGACCACTCAGAGTTCACATTTGTTCATGAGCCGCACGGTTCTTTGTGGAATGAAGACGGTTCCACCAACTTCGATGCCATCGGCGACGTACGGGAGGATTAATCATGGGTTCTACGCACATTTGGAACGAGGTCCTCTCGCCGGAGGACCTGACTATCTACGCAAACCACTACCTGAACGACCTGCAGACCGCCGGCGGCTCCCTGTCTACTTACTTCCCCGACCAGCTCATCAACGACATGTTCTTTAGCTGGATGACCGAGCAGGACACCGGCCGACTCGCAGAGGTTCGTTCTGCAGATGCTGAAACGCCGATTGGTTCCATGGGCGGCGGACACAAGGCCATGATGCAGATGCCACTTATCGGCCAGAAGGTCCGCATCAACGAGATGGACCAGCTGCGTAGCTTCCACCAGGGTGATTCTCGCTTCCAGGAAGATGACATGACCAAGGCCACCGAGACCGTAGTGCGCGCAGTTGCTAACCGCGTCGAAGTAGCCCGCGGAGACGTTCTCACCACCGGCCGTGTGCGCTATATCGAAAATGGCGCCATCGTCGACGCCGGCATTGGCCGCGATGAAGAATTCGAGGTCACCCCGAAGAAACACTGGGATGACCAAGACTCCGGCGCCCTGGAAGATATCATCTCGTGGGCCATGGACTATGAGGATGCCAACGGTACTAAGCCGGGCACCATTATTGCCTCGCCGAAGGTTATCCAGAAGCTGCAGACGAATAAGCAGTTCCGCGATGCGGCCAACACTACGGGCGAATTGGCACGCGTATCGTCTGGCGCTATCAACGCCGTGCTGCAGGACCAAGGCCTTCCGGGGATTACGTCGTATTCTCGTTCGGTGCGTGATGGTAAGGCTGCTCGCCGCATTCTCGATGAGAATACGTTGTACTTCCTTCCGCCGGAGACTCAGTCTGGTCTTTTGGGCTATACCGTGTGGGGCCAGACGGTGGAGATGCATTCTCCGGAGTACAACCTATCTGGTGCAGGCCAGATTGCGGTGGGCGCGTGGCGTGAGAACGACCCGATGGCGTATTGGGTTCGTGCTAATTGTGCTGTTCAGCCCATTTTGACGAATCCGAATATGGCCATGGTGGCCCACGTGGTTAAGCCGGGGCCGTCGAAGAAGGCTGGCCGTAGCGCTAAGTAGTCCTGTTTGGGGGTTCACGTGGACACGTACTGCACGATTGACGACGTTACTGACCGTTTAACCATTGAGCCGGATAAGGACGATAAACGCCTTATTGTGGCGATGGTGGAAGAGGCGACTGTCGCTGTTGATGCTTACTTGGGTAGGCACTTTGATAGGTCAGTTCCGGCGGCGGTTCGTGTGGTGTGTGCCCGTGTGGCTGCCCGAGCCGTGTCTCGTGGCTTGTCGTCTGCTCCTGTGGGGGCTGAGTCTCAGTCGTTTACTGCGGGTCCGTTTTCGACGAGTCAGAATTTTGGGTCGAATTCGAATGCCGGCGGTGTTTTTCTAACCGCTGAGGATAAGCGCATGTTGCGTTCGGTTGGGGGTGGTCGTCGTGGCGCGTTCACGGTCTCACTCTACTAAGTCGGGGTATCCGCTTCCTTTCCGCGTGCAGGTTCGCCGGCGTGTGGATTCTAGGGAGGATTCTTTCGGTAATCCGGTAACCAGATGGGGTGGTCCTCAGGTTGTGCGGGTTGCTGGTTGGTCTATTGATCAGTCTGCCGAGCATGGTCCGGATGATAAGGATATTCGTCGTGTGGATTGGGCTGGGGCGTTGTTTGCGATTCCTGGTGATGTATCTGCCGGTGATGTCATCCACTTGGGTGGTGTGGATTTCGTGATTGCCGATGGTGGGCATGATTTCACGCACGGACCGTGGTGGGACCCGGGTTTGGCGGAGTATAAGCTGCGTATTTTTGAGGGGGTTGAGCGTGGCTGACAGCTTTAAGTTCAAGATGAATCACCAGTTTTTTAATCGCGTGCTCAAGGAATCATCGGAGACTAAGCATCTGGTTGATAACAAAGCCGAGGAGTTCCGGTCGAAGGTCGGCGAGCACTACGTCGTCAAGGAAGCGGAACCTGGTCATCGTAGGTGGCGTGCGCTTATCGTGCCGACTCCGTATGACTGGGAGGCCTACGGTCACGAGAAAAAGCATAATGCTTTGCAAAAGGCCGTAGGCGCCTACCCAGTCGCGTCGAAGTCACCGAAGAAGGGGGCTTAAGTGATGCGGCATCCGTCTGCGATTGTTGTCTCATGCTTAAAGCGGTGGCTTAAAGGTTCCGAGTTCGACGGAGTGTATGTAGCGACCAAGGTTCCGGATGAGCTTAATGGGCCTATGGTTCGGGTTGATGCTGCTGCTCCTGACCGAGAGACACCGGTGACGGACCGCACTCGCATCATGCTGCAGGTCTACGGCACCGACGATGAGTACTGCGTGGACTTACTGTCGGCCTGTCTGGAGGGTATGGAGGTTTCTTACCGTGCTGAGGGGGATATTTTGGATTGGGATACTGATACCGACCCGTATATTTTCCCTGACCCAGATAGACCATCTGCGGTGCGGTGGCAGGGCGCGGGCACATTATGGACAGCGTTAAGTTAAGTAATTTTCATGTATAATACGTGGTAACTGCCCTGCTTAGGGTGGTTACTCGGGGTAAAAAATTGGGGGAATTCGCATGTCACGTATGCGACAAAACATTGTTGTCGGCGCGCCCGAGGTCAAAAGCGGCGGCGCCGCATGGATTGGCATGGCGGGCATCAACCCGCTACAGACGCCACACTCTGCCTCTGTCAGGGTGGCTTCACTGCCGGCAGTCAACAAATTCAGCCCGGCTGGCTACATCAGCGAGGACGGACTAACCAAGACTGTCGACCGTGACACCGAAAAGGTCATGGACTGGGATGGTGACACCATGGCAGTGCTGCAATCCAACCACTCGGTGCAAATCAAGTGCAAGTTCCACGAGATTGTCAATTCTCATGTGGCTACTGCTGTTATGGGCGAAGGCAACTTCCGTTCCCGTCATGATGGACGAGCAGTCCAGATGATTGATAACGCGACGGAGACTCCCTATCGCTCATTCATCTTTGACATTCACGGCGGCGAAGACCTGAAGGGACGCTTGTTCATCCCGAATGGTCGCGTCACCGAGCTCGACGACCAGGTGTTCTCGCGAGGAGAAGTCGTAGGCTTCGACGCCACGATTGAGTGCTTCCCGGATGAAAAGGGAAACAACCTCTACACCTACATTGACCGCCGCAACGTCAAGAAGGATACTGATGACCGCTTCCCAGATGATGGGCTACCGGTTGTATCCCTGGCAGAAATTGAAGACATTGTCCGTAATGCTCTCAATGGTCTGCCAATCTCGCCGGACTTGGTTGCGGGTCTTTTCTACTCGCTCATTGACGGTAAGGGCGGATTGAACCTTGATTTCATCGAAAAGCTCGCTACACACCTTGCGCCGCTTAACGGCGTGGACGATGTGCTGCAGCTGATTTCCGACCTGTTGGAGGGCAAAGACGCTGCCACGCTGATTAAGGACGTGGAAGCACTACCGTTTACTCCGCTGAATCGTCACAATCGTTGGGCCCAAGCAGTTGTAGACCTGCTGACTGGCTCCGGCGGACGTCAGACTATCGATGACTTGACCGGCGGCATCATCTAAACACTCACCTATTCGGGTAATTTTAAACACTACATTTTGGGGGAATATTTCATGGCTGATAAGGATAGCCTACTTTCTCAAATCACTAACTCCATCCGCGACCTGCAGCAGCAGGGCGGCGTGGAAAAGGACACCGCCGATTCTCTTACCGGCATGTTCTCTAATTTCAATACCATCATCGACAAGATTTCCGAGTCCATTCCGCAGCAGGTCTCCATGCTGGGCCGCACCGTCAAAGACGCAAAGACGCTCGTAGATGACCTCAAGCAGATTCTCGGCGGCCCCTTGGTATTCCCAGGCACCGGCGTCCCTTCTGCCATTAAGGGCATCGAAGACGCCAAGACTCGCCTGCACGACTTAGTCTCCGAGCAGTTCGGTGATACTGACATTCTGCCGGAGAAGGCTGCCGAGCGTGTCAAGGAGCTAGCAGACCACGCCGGCAAGGTCGGTTCCGCAGTGGATGAGTTTGTTGGTTCTTCTTACGCAAAGAAGCTCTTTGACGGAATCACCCCGGGCGATGGCTTCCCAGAACTAGTAAGCAAGTTCGATGCTCTTCCAGAGGCTGACCGCAAGAAGCTCACGGACTTGGTCACTGGAATCGGCTCTTCCGCCCAGCCAATCGGTGCTGCCCTCGTGGACATTCTGCGCGCATTCAACGAGGACACCAAGGAGGAAAAGTAATGGAATACAAGTACACTGACCGCGATACCTATGGTGAGTTCAACCCCACTACCCTGGTGGACCGCCTCGAGTCGGCCGGCGTTATTCCACACGAAATGGCAGACGCACTCACCCAGGCTTCTAGCGCACTGCTGAACCTGGGTGACGATACTCGCAGTGAAGTGGAAAAGGCTGTTTCTACTCTTGTTGGTGAGGCCGAAAGTGGGCAGGAAGTTCTGGATACGCTCAAGGCCAATATTGATACTGCGATTCATGAGCCGGACCCGTTGAAGAAGGTTGCGGATTTCAAGGCTGCAGCTGACGAGCTGGTTGATGGGCTTGAGGGCCAGCTGAAGGACCTTGGTCTGGAGAAGGTCTCTGACCTTTCTGAGATTCGTTCTGTTGCCCGTGACTTTGCTGAGGCGTTGGATACGCTGAATGCTTCGGCACCGATTGCACAGGTGGTTAAGAAGCTGCCTGGTGGTGCACTGCCTGGCCATGTGTTGGAGGCTTTGGCTGAGCTGCGGCAGGATGAGCTTGATGAGCTGGCGAAGCACTTTGACGCTGTCACTGAGCGTGGCGGCAAGCTTATTGGCGAGTTGGCTTCCTTGGGCGCTGATGAGGCTGTGCACAAGGCTGTGAAGGCTGCTGAGGGGCTATCTCCTTTGCTGGCTGTGGCTTTGGCAGCGGGCTCTGTTGTTGCCCAGGGCGCTGAGGCGGTCAAGGGCATTGTTGATTTGGGTGTGGCCTTAAAGGCTGCTGTGGTCAAGGGCTTGTTTACCGCGGGTAAGGGTCTTTTGGCTGCTCCGGTTATCGCGCAGTTTAAGGCGGCGAAGAAGCTTCCGTTTATTGTTGTCGCACTTCAGATGTTTAATCACCATGAGGTACGTCAGGCGCTGCTGCACGTATTTAACGAGGTGCTTATTAACGCGCTGACAGCGTTTAACACTAAGGCCGTGGTCAAGGCTGTTCGTGCTGCGGTGGACTTCCTTGTTCTGTCTACTCCGATTCGCGTTGCGGTGCGTGGCAATAACCTGTTGAAGATTCTCAATGGGCTGAATATTGGCCGTATCCTCTTCAACGTGTTCTTGCTGTCTCGCGTTCCTCAGTTGGGTCATTTGCCGGTTCGTGGCTTGGGCCTGCGTGGCGTGGAGACTTTGGCGGCTGGTTTGTTCGCTAACTGGCGGGTGCTGAAGACTGTGTTGACTCCGCTGGCGTTGAAGCCGGGCGTTCTTATCGGCGATGTGGTAGCGTTAACCGTGGTCGCGTACCTGGTCGTTGGTGCGTTGACTATTTAGGGAATAATGTCCATGGAGCCAAGGGGCTGAAGGAATCCTCCTTCGGCCCCTTACTTCTTGGTTAACTCGGCGTAGCTAACAAACAGTAGCTCTTGGCGCTGGCGCTCGGTAGTAAGTTTGCGTGGAGCGCCAAAGGCTTTGTCTACTTCTCGGTCAAGCGCGTTGTGAGCCTTAACCAACTCCGGGGACATTGCAAGGGGGTTGTAGTGCTCGGCCAGTGAGCGTTCTGGGTGCAGCGCGCGAGCTTCGAGCACCTTCTTGCCTGCTTTAATAATGCGCTGGCGCGTCTTCTCGTCCAACTCTGGCACAGGGAAAGTGTTCCACGTCAAGGTATTAGCAAAGCGGATTCGCGATTCAAGTCTGCCGCCGATGGTTTTCTGCCATGTGATGAACATCGACGACGACGCTAGCGCAAACATCAAGCCGTCTAGATCTTGAGCATGAAATACCAGGTCAGAAGCAATTACGTTTGATGGATACCTTTGTACGGTGAAATACGAGCGGCGTTCGCTTACTACCTTCGGCAAGCAAAGGTAGTCAGTATCCGGTTGCGACCGCTGGCCGAATAAGTGCGGAGTTTCAGCCATTTTCCGTGTACTTGCCGCTTTACTGTCGGCCCGGAAAGCTTTGACTGCTTCTAGACGCCTTTTCAGCACCGGACTCTGAGCAATGTCTGACGGTGCTACATCTACAAGCCATAGACACCACCGATCTAAGCCGTTCATTAGCTCTCGACTACCCTGGAAAGGACGAACATACTTTGCCGCTACGGGGTCACTCATAACCCCGTTGTATTCGTCTACCTCAACTAGAAGGTTGCCGCCATCTCGCGCCATATTTCCGAAGGTTGCGGGCGATATTTCCGACGAAATAGGATGCCGGGATTTATCGACAAGAACATTAGGGCCGTCAACCAGATAGCCATTAATGGACTGGCCTACTTCCGCTGAGACTGGCTCGCCCTTTACATCGGGATAATCCCACAGACGTGGACGTGGTTGACTCTCCTTATCGAAACCAACAATAACGCAGTGAACAGCAGCTTTACCGGGTGCCTCAGAGTCCCAAGCAAACGTGCGGTGAGCGAAACGAATACGCCACCCTGCTTTGAAGATAGGGCCAAACAGCCGTGGCACTTGATCGCCTTGAGTAATTGAATTGGTGGTGACAAACGCAAAACGACCTTCTCGGGACTCAAAGAAGTCCAAGCACTTCGCATGCCAGCCCGTGACGTAGTCCAAGCGTGATATATCCTCAGTGCCCCACAAGTCTCGGAGTTCTTGAGTTTGTTCAGCAGTTCTCGTCGCATGCCCCAAAAACGGTGGGTTGCCGAAGATATAGGTCTTGGTGGCAGAAGCTGGGAGTATGTCTGCCCAATCAAGTTGCAGGGCGTTGCCATGGTGAATGTGTGCGGTAATCTTAATCGGCAACCGCTCAGGAGGCCTACCCACAGCGTTGGCAAGCTCCTTGTTGGCCTGATGGTCTACAAGGAACATGGCAGTCTCAGCAATTTTGGCAGGCCACCAGTTCAACTCGAAGCCGTAGAACTGCCCAATTGATAGCTTCTGCTCCCACTCAATATTTAGCGACATACCAGTCTCACCACGGCGTTGGCGGATAGCGACAATGATGTCTGTTTCAATCCGGCGCAGTTCCCGATAGGCCACTAGGAGAAAGTTTCCTGAGCCGCAGGCTGGGTCGCAAAAGACCAGCTCGGCCAAAGAGTCACGGAAGCGCTCCAACGCGGCCACCGACGTCGACGGAGAAGACACTAGTTTGTCCGCCTCAGCCCGAAGCTCGTCTAGGAAAAGCGGCCCGATGGTCTTCATGATGTTGGTCTTAGACGTGTAGTGCTCACCGTCGCTGCGGCGGGCCTCCTTCGATTTCACCAACTGGAACAACGAACCAAAGACAGAGACGTCGATAGTCGACCAGTCGAAGTCGCAGGCAGCAAGCAGGGCTTTACGCATCTGGTAGTCGAAGTACTCCGAGGCCAACGGCTCAGCAAATAAGGCACCGTTGACGTACGGGAATTTCGCCAACGTTGACGGCAAACGCTTAGGCCGCTTTTCTGGGGCAGTATTGAGCACGGTAAATAGCTCGTTGAGCTGTGGGCCGAGCGTTTCTGGGGTGGTTTCATTGTGCACAAAGTCGGCAAATAGGTGCGGGGTATCCCAGAGTCCTGCGTCGTCGCCGAAGAGAAGGAAGAGGATACGGGTGAGGTAGATAGAGGTGCGCATGACGCGCTCGTCTTCTTCGTCTGGATTGGTGGGAGCGTCATCGCCTACTTCCTCGTCGACGTCGTCGCCGTTCATGGCGCGGAACAGCTCAACCATTAACCGGGAGGCTTCCAGGGACGCCTTTTCTTCTTCCCGGTAGGCGGTGGTTTCATAGTCGGCGAGGAACGCAAGTTGGTCGACGTGCTCGTCAATCTCCGCTAAAGGGAATGTGATGTCCCAGTCTGCGCTATCGCCGACATAGGTGCGGTTCAGGCGGGTTACTCGTAGGGTCTCGAAGTTGGAGCAGATTACGTAGGCCGGCATGTGCGAGTTCGCGATAGTACCGCCCAGCAGGTAATCGAGGGCTTGGGCGTGGGCGTCGTCGAGTGGGACGCCGAGGGACTTGGCCTCACCTATGACTTTGCCGGGCATGAACATGTCGATTTTGCCGGTGCGCCCGGTTGAGGCGCGTTTTGCGCTGCGTTGGTACAGGTACAAATCGCGGGCGTTGACACCGAAACAGTCGAGTAGGTCGCCCCAGAATTGTTGGTCGTGACTCGACTCGGTCGCGAGACGGTTTTCCGCCTTCCACTGTTTAATGTGGGCAAGCCACCGGAGTTTGAATTCGGTGAGGTTGTGGCGAATAGTGGCGCGGTCGAAGGCGGTGGTCGTTGTTGGCATTTTAGTATGTTGATTCTAGAGGGTTAGTTTCGTTCGATAATGATGCGTGGTTCGACGAGTTCTTCGTTTAGGGATAAGGGTTCTCCATCGTGGCCTGTGTTGTAGTCGACTAGGTGGAATTGTTCTGGGCTGTAGTCGGCTAGGAACGTGACTGGTACGCCCATGAGCCCGGTGTAGTCGGAGGGGATGTTGTCAGTGTTGGGGATGTCTAAAGCGTTGAGGTTGTCGTATCTCGGATAGAGAGATTTATTGTGCGCCCAGGTCTTGGTCAGTGGAATGGGTTGGTGGCGTTTAAGGTGGTCAATGTTGGTCAGCCATATGAAGCTTTCTGGAGTAATAATTCGGTTGCCTTTTTGGTTGTACCCTGGGTAAGTTTTCAGGACTTTTATTTTTTCCGGTAATACGAAACCTGAGAAATCGTGGTCGGAATTGTAGCCCAACGGCGGAATCAAGCGGTGGATGCGCCACGCTTGAATAGTTCGTTAAGTATTTCACGTGGGGTTGCGCCGCCGAGGATTTGTCGGGGTGTTTCGTTGAGCTCATTTTGCACCCACGCGACA
>NZ_JAKRDR010000024.1:0-19727 GCF_022345765.1 Corynebacterium nasorum
CATGCAACTCAACCGCCGTCCCCGCAAAACCCTGGGCTTTCAAACACCAGCCGAGAAAATGGCCGCACTGATAAACTCAACCGAAACATAGGAAGTGTTTCCACGACCACTAAAATCCGCCGAAATCGCCATTTGGTGCACTAGTCTCAAAATCCTGCACCGCGCAATCCCGCAACCGGATCTGCGCTTCACAAAGAGATCACTGCAGCACAACGACGCGGATATGATGATTTTGCCAAGAATTTCGGTCCTGACGTCGATACCTATACTCGGAACGAAGTGAGAGCCATCGAGGTAGAGGCGCACACCTCGGTCGGATTCAGCCAATCTGAAGCGGAAGCACTAACCGATTATGGTATCGAGAAGCTCAAGCAACAAGGCTTGTCTCAACCTACAAATATCCCGTGGAACCCTGGAGTGTTATAAGAGTGTTAACGCAGCCCACCAACGAACAGCTGACGCAATTTCAATCGGACCTCGAAGACATCGTCACGCCAACCATGGAACAGCTTCACACGCGAATCCAGGAAACAGGGCCCCTGTCATCTGATGACGCAATCAGATTCGTTGCAGATATCACTGCGCTGACAATATTCGAGCTGGCCGAGCGACTTGACGGAAACGCTGACAAACCCGGCGCCCTCAGCTACAGGTTCGCTGCAGCAGAAGGGGAAGAAGTGCGCCTGCCTGCCGAAGTGCTCAGCGCCATCACCGGATGGCTTTCCGCTCCACAGGATCGAAACCCCCTCGCCGGGAAGATCAGCCACCCGTACCCCTTCGACTTTTACGGAGCGAAAGACTATGCATAGCGATTCCGCACTGCTGCTCATCGGACGACTGTATGCGAAAGTTTACGACCAATCCATGGACTCGGATGCCGCTGAGCACCTCCACCACCTGCTGAGCAATATTCATGACACCACCGCCATCGATGAGGCCATCTACGCCTACCAAGGCGAAATACTCGGCATCCTGCTGGATTCAGTGAATCAGTCCGACTCGCTCGAGTTGTACACGGCGAGTACGTCGCAGCGCGAGTCTCTTAACTTGGCCATCACCGCCCTCGAAGATACACCTCAGTCTATGGTGGCACTCGACGCAATTGCGCAGTTGGCGCAGGTTGAACCACCAGCTCCCGGCCAAGCCAAAATCGACATCCCCACGGAAAATCTCTCGAGCGACGCCCGAAAACTTTCAGCGCTCGGCCTCCACCAGGGCATCGCCATTTCGGTCCCGCATTTGGGCATTCCGATCTTGGAAGGCGACGAAACCACTGACATCTCCACCTCGTCTACCGTATTGGGCGAGCAACGTTACGCCTCTGCCAAAGCCGTACCCAAGTGGCTGACTCACTTGTCGGAGGCTCCGTCCGCTAGCTTCGTTACGTACCAGAATTCGCACGGCGAGACCCTCCAGGTCAAGTTTAATGCCAAGGGAAACTACTTCCCGCTTCTTCTCACGAACCATAACGGAGACCGCCGCCTCGACAAACTACCGTCCGCGAGACAAGCCGAAAACCACATCGTGGCCTGGCTAGACAATTCACAATCACCGATCATCTAGCTGCCACTCAAAAGCGGTTTGGGTCTGTTTACTTTGGAGATAGAAAACTGGGGCCTGACCCCCCGACGTGTCTAATTTCCGGGGTCAGGCCCATGAATGTCATGCGCAGGCTAAAAACGGTGGCCTGATTAAGATAAACTGATTGGTAAGGAATTTGTTGTGAAAGAAAGAACGATCATTCCGGGAATACTTTTTGGAATTGTCTTGGGCGTCGCAACCCTTTATGGCGGAGTGCTCCTGTCCACATGGCTTCCAATACCTTTCGTCTTCTATGGGCTACCTCTACCTTCATTGGTGGTGTTGGGTGTATTAGCCATATCTGTCTACATGTTGAAAAAGGATCGGCTTAGCGACCGATCATGGCGTGCTTTTGCCTTCACATTCGCCGCGGCTTTCGTCGTATCAGCGTTCTTATGGGTGAGCACCATTTCTGGCTATGGAAACTTCGCATAGCCTATAGATATGGAACCGTTGTAAGGCCAATGACAGTTAGCCCCTCTAGATTGATGAACTGCTCCCCATTCGCCGATGAGGGCCATTTTCGTTTTCTTCGGCGGCCAGCGGCAATGGGCACGGCTTGCACTGGCTCTGGCTCAGGGCGCGCCGGTGCCGCTGCTCGACGAGCCTACGACCTTCCTTGATCCCGCCCACGCGATTAGTGTTTTGGAGCTCGTTCGCAAGCAAGCCCGCGCTGGTAAGACAGTCGTTGTTGTGCTGCACGACCACATGTTGGCTGGTCAGTACTCCGACACCAGGGCGGTTATGAACAACGGCGAGGTCATAGCCCGGGGGACTCCCAAGGAAGCACTGCGGAAGGATATTTTAGCCGCAGCCTACGGTATCGATGTAGAAATCTGGGACGATCCTTTCAGCGACGCCCCCCGTCATCGTTTCCCGCGCTGTGCTCAAGGGCTAGAGCATTCGAAAGATGAACACCAAAGACCGCAGTTTGGAGTTCGTTCGCAGAGGCTGTAGATGATCGTGGCTAGAGCGGATTTCGGTTTCCGCTCCTCACCGCTATCCCTCATGGAACTCATCCTGTGGCTGCATGGTCCGTCATGGAGAGGGAAGCAATCAGGCTCTAGACAGTAAACCCTTATAAAGCTAAGGTAAGCCTATGCAAAAGAGAGACTTCATGAATGTGCGTGCAGTTATCGCACTTGTAGCCACCCTAGCCCTAGGCGCAGGCCTTGTTGCGTGTTCTTCTGATTCTTCTCAGGGACCGGGTGAAGATAGGAAAATCGAGCGAGTTGTGGCGCTCGATTGGCGCTATGAGGAAATTCTCAAGGCCCTCGATGTGGACCCAGTGGGAATCGTGGAAATCGGCAAGTCGGAGGCACCAACTACGTTGAAGGGACAGTTAGGTCAGGCGACCTCCGTGGGCCAAGCCAAGCAGCCGAACCTAGAAGTTATCCAGTCTTTGGAACCAGATCTGATTTTGGCTAGCCCTACCCGTCAAGCTGATATCATGCCGCAACTGGAAGAGATTGCGCAGACGGAATCCTACCCAGATGAAACTTACTCGGACGTGCTGGACTCGATGGATGAGATCGCGGCCAAACTCGGCAAAGAGGAAAAGGCTAAAGATGTCCGTCAGCGCATCGAGGACAAGATTGCTCAGACCAAGGACACGGTAAAGCCGGGTAGTCGTGCTGTCGTGGCTGGCTGGTCCAGCGAGATGCTCTATACCTGGGTCAACCCCTCTTTCTCTCAGTCGCTACTGAGTAAAGTGGGCTATGACTATGCCTTCGAAGGCGAGAAGTCTTCTATCGAATCTAAGACTGATGTAGCGGAACTGACCGGCGATAAGCTCCCTGGAATGAAGGCTGACCGAGTCTTTATGTACAAGGACGTCGAAGCGTTTAAAAAGACGCCCTATGCCAAGGGCAGCGGTGACATCGTAGAGGTAGACCAAGATATCTGGTCGCGCGCCCGCGGGCCATTATCTGCCGAGCATATGCTCGATGACATTATCGCCGCTGAAAAGTAGTGGCACCTCGAACTAAAGCCAGCGTCTGCTTGGTCCTTGCAACCGCTGCCGCTGCCTTTGTGTGGTGGTGGCGGCTCCGCCATGTTCAGGTGCCAGTTGATACCCCGTGGTTAGAAGAAGAGCTGCATAGCGTGGCTTTTGACCGTCTCCTTGCTACCACGGTGGTCGGTATTGCACTAGGTGTAGGTGGGTTATTGCTGCGCACGGCAACCGCGAATCCGCTCGCCGATCCGTCCATCACTGGTGTGAACTCCGGTGCGGCACTCGGTGCAGTCGCAACCGCAATGTTTTTAGGAAGCGAAACCTCGAGCGTTGACCAGCTGCCCGGTGCGCTGCTGGGTGCGGGGATTGCTGTGGGGGTGACGGTGGGCGTCGGCAAGAGCGGTGCGATCCAGCGCATGGTTCTGGTTGGCGTTGCCGTTTCCTCGCTGTGTAGCGCCTTGACCTCCATTTTCCTGGTGGTGGATGAAGCTCAACTGGCGACGGTGATGTCGTGGCTTTCTAGCCGGCTTGCCGGTGTACGCCTAAGCGATATTATGCCCGCGCTGATCGCTGTGCTGGTCGTGGTTCCCTTGACTTTAGTCGGTGCGAAAACGCTGGACTTGCTCGTAGCTGGCGATGCCGTGGCCGGTGCTGTGGGGGCGAAGCCGGAGCGCATTCGGTTGGCCGCCATTGTGGCGGCGGTAGTGCTCGTTGCTCCTTCGGTAGCCGCAACCGGGCCGATTGGATTTTTGGGGCTGATGGCCGCGACCGTAGCGTGGCGGGTGTGCGGCCCGCACCATCGCATGGGGCTATGTGTGGCTGGAATTGTAGGAGCAGCGGTGCTTCTGGTGGCCGACTCGGTTGGGCAGGCAATCTGGGCGCCAGCCGAGACCCCAGTGGGCATCGTGACTTCTTTGGCTGGCATGCCCTTAGTGCTGTGGTCCGTCCATGCGCTAGGGAGGAGGAGACATGCGGCATAAGAGAATTGTAGGGGTTCTAGTAGGACTCATCCTGGCGT
The DNA here is from genome assembly GCF_022345765.1 of Corynebacterium nasorum. Classification (NCBI taxonomy): domain Bacteria; kingdom Bacillati; phylum Actinomycetota; class Actinomycetes; order Mycobacteriales; family Corynebacteriaceae; genus Corynebacterium; species Corynebacterium nasorum. The sequence continues at coordinate 4,554 of NZ_JAKRDR010000024.1, forward strand.
TGATATTGAGCGCAGTTATCGGCATGGGCGTCGGTGCGGTGATGAAATCGCCGGGCGAGGTGACCACTGGCTTCTTTACCGGAGATCCGCTCATATGGAAGTACCGCGCACCGCGGATCTTGGTGGGTATTTGCGCGGGCAGTGCCATGGCTGTTTCTGGCTGTATATTGCAATCCGCGCTACGCAATCCCTTGGCCGCACCAGATACGGTGGGTATTACCTCCGGCGGTGGGCTCGCGGCCGTTGCGGTACTTATGGGAGCAGGCGCCCTGCCGGCCCACCTGCTGACCTTTATCGCCTTTATCGGCGCGTTGGCTGGAACTGGGTTGGTTCTCCTTCTCGCCGGACGCGGGGCAAGCGATCCGGTGCGCCTGCCCCTTACCGGGGTGGCGGTATCTTTTGGGCTGGGTGCCATCACCGAATTGCTCCTGGTGCGCGCCGCGCCAGAGGCAGGAGCGGCCATGACATGGCTGAAAGGTTCGCTTTACGCCCGCTCGCTTGGCGACGCCACTATTGTCGCCCCCTTTATCCTTCTCGCCCTAACCGCCGCGATGGTGGTGGCAAAACACCTGGATATGCTCGCACTGGATGATTCCACCATGGCCGGCATTGGAGTGAACGCCAAGATGTGGCGCCTAATAGCAATAGCTTTGGCCGTTATCCTCGGCGCAGCGGGAGTCGCCGCGGCTGGGGTCTTGGGCTTCGCCGGGCTCATCGTCCCACATGCTGCCCGCTTGATGGTTGGTTCGAACCTGCGCCGGCAAATGCCCGTGGCGGCCCTAGGCGGCGCGACCCTCGTGACTGTATGCGATACGTTCGGTCGCTGGGCCTTCGCCCCCACGGAAATCCCCGTTGGCGCGCTCATCGCGCTGATTGGCGCACCCTATTTCATTTTCCTATTGACTGGGCTAACCCGAGTGCGAAATGGAGGCTAGACATGACATTGACATGTAGCGGATTGACCGTGGGTTACGGTGGTCCCGATGTGGTCAAAGATGTAAATCTCCGCTTATCTAGCGGTCAAGTAACGGCTCTGATCGGGCCGAATGGCTGCGGCAAATCGACGCTTCTCAAAACATTGGGGCGCCAACTTACGCCCAGCGCAGGCGCGGTGTACCTCGCGGACCAAAAAATTAGTGAGTATTCCTCGCGTGCCTTTGCCCGTGAAGTTTCTTTTCTGCCACAACACCCTGCGGCTCCGGAAGGGGTACTAGTGCGCGACGTTATCGGCTACGGCCGCTATCCCTATACAGGGGCGCTAGCGACGATGCGGGCCGGAGATCATGCAGCGGTTGAGCGTGCTGCCTCGCGTGCTGGGGTGAGCGACCTTCTCGACGTCCCTGCTGCAGACCTTTCCGGCGGTCAACGCCAGCGTGTTTTCCTCGCCATGACCTTGGCCCAAGAAACACCAATTACCTTGCTTGACGAGCCGACTACTTACCTCGACCCTGCGCACCAACTGTCCATCTTGGAGCTCATCCGAGACCTCAATGGTGCCGGGACCACAGTGGTCATGGTGGTCCACGATATGGTCCATGCTGCGCGTTACGCCGATCGAATCGTAGCCATGCGTGAGGGGCGCATTGTGGCCGAAGGGCCTACCGAGGAGGTGATGACCGCTGAACTCGTACGCGAAACCTTCCAAGTTGAGTGTTTAGAGATGACTGATCCAACCACCGGTAGACGCTTTCCTATCCCCATTTCCGTGCACGCTCCTGAACTTTCTGGAACCCTAGAAGGAAGAAGATAAATCTATTAAAAGGAGTAAGTAGCAATGGCAAACGATCTAGGCCACGAGGTCGACTTGGACCGTAACGAATACAAGTACTTAGCTTCTGAGGATTCTGTGTCTTCAGCTGCTAAGTCTGACAAGTCCTCTGGGGCGGCTGCAGGTGCCGCTGCTGGTGCAGTTGCTGCGGGTGCCGCAGGCGCTGCCGGCCTGTCCAAGCCGGTCGGTAAGCCATCTGCGGATGGCGATGAGTCCACCGCAAGCAAGTATGAGCCGCAGAACCACGTTGTCGCTGGAGCGGAGGAAGAACATGTGGCTAAGGCTGCCGAGCAGCCGGACCTGCAGGAAGCGCTGGATGAGAACAATGCAGACTACGCGCCTAGCCAGCACATCGTGGGTGAGGCAAAGGAAGAGCACATTGGTTCCGCCCCACAGCAGCCGGACCTGCAGGAAGCACTGGATGAGAACAACGCGGATTACGCGCCTAGCCAGCACATCGTGGGTGAAGCAAAAGAAGAGCACATTGGAACTGCCCCGCAGCAGCCAGACATTGATCTAGAAGCTGCTGGTGAGACCCCAACCTCTGTCAATGATCTGGATGTAGATCCAGAGATGTCTGGCGATGACCGAGACGAAGCAGATGACGTCACCGGCGAGGCTGGCAATGAGCGTTTGGACCAGCTGAAGGGGAAGGCATCGGAGGCAGGTAGCGCCGTAGGTGATGCCTTCCAGCGTGCTAAGGGCTTTGTGGAAGATAAGGCTCACGAGTACCAAGAAGAGACCACGAAGAAGGGCGGATTCTTCGATCGCGTCAAGGGCGCTGTTCGTGACGCACGCGAATCCATCGAAGATAAACGCAAGAATTAGATCCACGTTTTCTTCGGATTAAAGGGCCGTCTCCTTACAGGGAGGCGGCTTTATTTGATCGAAATATACTCGGCAATCATCCGATCTTTTGTGGATACCGTAGAGGAAAAAGTTCTCTTAACGTGATGGGGGAGAAGAGGTTGCACCCTTAGTAGAGGATCCACAGGTGCTGCTTGTCAACGAACCCACGGCTGTCCTAAGCCGCTGCCGCTCCCAGCATGACCTGATGTTCAATTCCTGGTGAGCACCACAAAAAGGTAGAACGGACAGCTTAAAGGCGAGATGAATGCGGCTATCGTTGCCGCTTAGTCCAGCGCGTGGAGATATAGCCGGCTGATAAGCAGGCGCCTCGGCACGTCCACAAGGGGGCGCAGGAAGGGGAGGAAGGGCTCTGAGGCGGCGTCGATAAGCAACACCGTGCGACCATCGCGCAGGCGCTCTAGGGTGAAGGTTTCTTCGCCGCGCTCGAGGTGTCCAGGGAGGGTGCCATAGGTGAATCCGCAGCGGCCGTCCTCATGGAAGACATCGACAACCCGGCAGCGAAAATTCAATGGCCCCAAGCCGAGGGTAACCTCCGCGCCGAGCTCCACAACCTCATGGGTCGGGCGGACACGGAAAAGACCGCTGCGTTGTACTGACCAGTGGAAAAGTCGGTGTGCGGCGGCGTCAAAGTCAGCATCGATAACCCGCGACATATGCAACTGGGGAAAGCCGGAGGTATCGGTATAGGAAAGCGGTGTGGGCATGTTCTCCATGATAGGGGAGGGGTGATCACCCCCGAAGTCTGGAAGAAATATAACGGCTTGGACACAGTCACAAGAGTTTGCTGTTTCCACAATTCTTTCGTGCCACTATCGAGCTTGCACGATGTTGACAACTGAAAGTAGGTACCTTGATGCTTCGCATTCCGCACCTTAAGAAAGTTCTGGTGGGCTCGGCTTTCGCTGGTGCGTTTTTTCTGGGTTCCCCGGCCGCAGGCGCCCAGGAATTGCCCCAACCGGATTTCGACTCCGCAGGGATTATTAACCAGGTCCGCGATGGCCTGGCGGAGGTTGGTATCCAGACCCCGCAGGTGGATAAGAACGTCACCGATGCTGTAGATGCTTCTGTACGCAATGCGCAGGACGTGGCACAGCAGCATGCGCAGTACGCGGAGCCGATGACTAATCCGAATCCCATCGGTCTAGCGGAGCAGGCTACCCAGCCGGAGTTTAAACCGCAGGGCACCAATCCGAACTATAAGTGGAAAAACGATGGATTTTCCAAGGTAGCCGCCGGAAAGCCACAGGCTGATTACGTCCTGCACCGTGTGCCGGGTTCCATGTTTGATGCCCCACGCATTCCAGAAGAGTCTGTTGCAGCCATGAATCAGGGTGAGTCCCTCTATGGTCCAGGTACCCCGCTCTACGTTAATGACAAGACGATGTGCACTCTGACCGCGGCAGGCAACGATAATGGTGGCCGCAAGGTGGGGCTGACCGCTGGCCACTGCGGCAATGTGGGCGATTCAGTTACCTCCGCTGATTCGGAGCAAATCGGACCGACGGGCACCGTGGTGTCTAAGAACGAGGACTTGGACTACGCCGTTATTGAGTTCGGCTCCAAGGCTAAGGTGTCCCGTTCCTACAATGGCGTAACTGTCAATGAACTAGGCGGTGGCGTCAAACCGGGCCAGCAGGTGTGCAAGCAGGGCGTTGCCACCGGCAAGACCTGTGGCATTACCTATCAGCAGGCAAAGAAGATTCAGGTAAACCAAGTCTGCGCCATGATGGGTGATTCTGGCGCGCCGTTGCTCGTCAATGGCCGACTCATTGGTTCCATTTCCGGTGGATTCCTGCCGGTGAATTTCCCGTGCCGAACCCCATTGCAGGGGCCGGTTCATAACCCGACCGCTGCCACCAATATGGATGCGGTCCTAGCAGATGTGAACCGCCGCGATGGCGTAGGTGCCGGTTTCACGCTGCCTGAAGACTAGCTGTACTGAGCCATTCGCCCGCTCCCCAGCTCGGGGAGCGGGCTTTTTGCGTCCCTGCCCGGTGCTGATAATCACAACTAATCGGCTCTTGTGTGAAATGCTTGCGCGGACTAAGGTTAGCCTTATCTAGTAGCTACTTAGGTGTGGCTAATATCACCGGCATGGTCCGGTCAGAGAGAACCGAGGTAACCACGCGATGTTGCAGCTGTCCTTGTTATCCCGCACCCGGCGCAAACCGGGGTGTGAAAAATCCGAGTGTATGCGCGCCGATCAGGCACCGGTGGACGCTCTGGTGGAACTTCCTGAGTGCTGCTTGCAGCACGCCATCGACGAGCGGCCGGCGTTGGCGCTGCGCTTGCGGGAATTAGGTTTCCGCCCAGGTGTGCGCGTACAGATCGGCCGCAAGGTAGCCGGCGGCGCACGCCTAGTTACCGTAGGCACCGCCCACTATGCGGTGGATGCGGCTACTCTTCGCCAGCTCGAAGTCATCCCGGTGGCAGCATAATGGCACGGAAAACCGCTGCGCCGAGCTGCCATTCCACCTCCTCGATGCGCATTGCGAAGGAGGGAACGCCGGTCCTCGCATTGGTCGGGGCTCCAAATTCCGGCAAATCTACCTTGTTCAATGCGCTAACCGGAGCGAAGGTGCAGACCGGAAACTGGCCAGGTACCTCCGTTGAGATAAGCCGTGGCTTGTGGAATGCGCAGCCAGAGGCCTTTGACATCATTGATCTTCCTGGTGCTTATTCATTGGATCCAATGAGCCCAGACGAGGAATTTACCCGCGATATGCTCGTGGAGGCTCCGCCGTGTGAGCGCCCCGATGTGGTTGTGGTGCTCGTGGACGCCACTGCGCCGGCGCGCGGACTGAACCTCGCTTTCCAGATTGCGGAGCACCCATACCGGGTAGTGATTGGGGTGACCAAGGAGGACATCGCCAAGCAGCAGGGCATAAGCATCGATACGTCCGCGCTTTCACACGAGGTGGGCATCCCGGTGGTCAGCGTTAACGGTCGGCGGCGTGAAAACTTGGATGCGCTCGAGCGCGAGGTTGCCCGTGCAATGCACACTGATCCGCGGACCATCCGGCCCAATGCTGACCTAGACCAGCGCTTTGTGGATTTGGACGCGGCGGAAAAAGCTGCCGTTTCACGGACGGATACTGGCGAACCGCTCAGCCACCGCGCGGACCGCCTAGTCTTGCACCCAGTGCTCGGGCCGATTCTGTTTCTGGCGGTGATGTGGGCGGTCTTCTTCATCACCACTACTGTCGCGGGTCCGCTACAGGACGGATTAGAAGCATTCATCACCGGCCCCGTCTCCGCCGCTGCGCGCAGCATCCTCCCGGATAACTGGCTGCTCACAGGCTTGTTGGTGGATGGTCTCATCGGTGGTGTAGGCATGGTGCTCACCTTCGCGCCGCTTCTTGCGCTGATGTTTTTGTGCTTGGCGGTGCTGGAGGATTCCGGCTATATGGCGCGCGCGGCCGTGGTCACTGACCGCGTGATGCGCGCCATCGGCCTGCCGGGTAAGGCTTTTATCCCCATCGTGGTGGGCTATGGCTGCAATGTACCGGCTATCTCAGCCACGCGCGTGCTTGGCGACGTCCGCCACCGCATCCTCACCTGCCTGCTTATTCCCTTTACTTCATGCTCTGCGCGTCTCATCGTATTTATGATGCTGGCACAGGTATTTTTCCCTGCTCATGCCGGTTCCGCGGTATTTGCCATGTACGTGCTGTCCATCGCTTTGGTGGTGTTGGTAGGCCTGGCGCTGCGCCGCACGGTGTGGCGGGCCATGCCGGCCGAAGCCCTCGTTATCGACCTTCCGGCCTATCAGCTGCCCACCTTTAGACTCACCATCTCAGTAATGTGGGTGCGCCTCAAGGGCTTCTTACATACCGCCGGCGGCATCATCGTGGCCACGGTGGTAGTCATCTGGCTGCTCATGTCCATCCCGGTCACCGGCGGGCACTCCTTTAACGAAGAGGCAGTGCCGCCACAGGATTCCGCCTATGGTGCCGTTGCTCAGGCAATGTCTCCCGTCTTTGCCCCGGCAGGCTTTGGTTCTTGGTCGCTGACCGGACCCTTGGTCACCGGATTCGTGGCGAAGGAAACCCTCATTTCCACGTGGGCACAGACGTACGCAGTCGAAGACGTCACTGACGATGCACCGGAAGAGCAAGCAGAATCCCCACTGGCCAGCCATATCCGCGCTGATTTTGATGCGGCCTCTGGCGGGCACGGGCTCGCGGCAGTATGGGCGTACATGGTATTCCTGCTGGCCTACACCCCGTGCGTAGCCACGGTAGCCGCGCAGCGGCGAGAAATAGGCTGGAAGTGGACACTCATCGGCTTCGCCCTACAACTCGGCTCCGCCTGGATCCTGGCGGTGGGAGTTTTCCAAGTCCTCAAGGTCTTCCTATGAGCCCCACGGAGCAGGTCAAGGAGGCCATTAAACAGGGAAAATCCAACCCGGCTGACATTGCAAAAGCTACTGGGTTAGGGCAGGGGACCGTGGAAATCATCCTCGCCCACCTCGAACGCACGGCGGAGCTGGTGCGTGAATCGCTCACTTCGTGCCCCACCGGCGGCTGCGGCAGTTGCGCGCAGGCGGGTGGTTGTTCCGCTGCAGCTACCGAGCACCGCGGTCCGGTGCTGCTCCAGCTGCGGAGAAGACCCTAGCCCTGTAGCGCGGCGAGGGCGTGCTTATGAAGCAGTCCGTTGGAGGCTACGCCGGATCCGCCATGCGGGCCGGGGTTTCCTTCAAGGTCAGTGAAGGTACCGCCGGCCTCGGTCACGATGAGCGAGGGCGCAGCGAGGTCCCACAGGGAAACCTCCGGTTCGGCGGCGATATCTACTGCGCCTTCGGCGACGAGGCAATAGGACCAGAAGTCTCCGTAGCCGCGCAGGCGCCACGTTTTATCCGTTAGCGCGAGGAATTTATCGCGCAATCCGCGCTCAGCCCATCCGGTAAGCGAGCTCATCGCCAGCGAAGAATCGGAGAGCTTTTCTACGTGGGAAACGCTCAAACGCTTCGGCTCGCCGCCGAACACGCGGAAGGCACCCGCGCCCTTGGCCGCGTACCAGCGGCGGCGCAGGGCGGGAGCGGAGACGACGGATACCACCGGTTCGCCGTCTTCCAAGAGGGAAATGAGCGTGGCCCATACGGGCACGCCACGCACGAAGTTCTTGGTGCCGTCGATGGGATCGATGACCCACTGGCGGCCTTTATAACAGGCCTCGCCGCCGTATTCCTCGCCCAGCACCTCATCGCGCGGGCGGGAGCGCTTGAGGGATTCGCGGATTTGCTTCTCACAGGTGAGGTCCGCATCCGATACGGGAGACATATCCGGCTTTTCCTTAACGGAAAGATCCGAGGCCTCGAAACGATGCATGGTTACCACATCGGCATGGCCCGCCAGCTCGAGCGCGAGGCCCAAGTCTTCTTTGAACTTACCCACGGAGCCAATCCTCCATCTGATCCACTACCAATTTATTGCCGGCGAGGCACCATTCGACACCGCCGGCTTCTACCTTGCGGGCGGCACCACCGGCTGCTTCAACGAGAGCTTTGCCGGGGAACCAATCCCAATCCGCTACCGAATGCTGCATCCATGCGCCCCACGTGCCATCGGCTACGGAGGACAGGTCAACAGAACCGGCACCGAGCATACGGACTGTAGCAAAGTTTTCCGCCACGCGCTGCCATGCCCCGCGGATATCCGCATCCATCAGCGAGGTCGGGTGCAAATAGGTAGATAGCGAAATCTGCTTGGCTGGCTGAGCCGCAAGGCGGGAAACTTCTTTGCCGTCCAGAGAAGTGGGGTAGTCGCGGCCACCGAACCACGTATAACCCATGGCGGGGCGGTGGACGGCGCCGAGGGTGATCCCGGTGGCGTCGGCAAGCGCGAGGGCAGAGCACCAATAATCGGAGCCGGAAGAGAAATTGTAGGTGCCATCGACTGGGTCAATGACCCAGGTGCGGCCGGACTGGGATTCGCGGGCGGCGCCCTCCTCACCCAGGATGCCGTCCTCCGGGCGCACGGCCTCGAGCACGCCCGCGACGAAGCGCTCGGCCGCGCGGTCTGCATCCGTGACAACGTCCGAGATGGAAGTCTTTTGCTCCACGTCAACGCCCATCTCGCGCAGGCGCCACGCCAAGCGTCCGGCGTTATAGACGAGGGCCTGCGCAAGGTGCGCATCCCCGTCATCCGCATGCGCGACAATAAAGGTCTTGATGACCGCGTCGATCATCTCCTGCAAGCTCGGCTTTTGATCCATGCCCACCATTGTCACCCTAAACGCGGCCGATGGCTAATTGTGATGGCCCGGTGGGTAGGATTGGGGCCTATGCGTCCCGAAGTAACAGCACGGCTCAAGCAACTAGAATCCACCCTGACCACCATTGAGAAGGTCATGGACCCAGAGGCTTTGGCTGCCCGCATTCGGGAACTAGAGGCCCAGGCCGGGGATCCATCCCTGTGGGACGACCCCGTACATGCCCAAAAGGTCACCTCTGAGCTTTCCGCAGCGCAGGCGAAGGTTCGCAAGCTAGAAGCGCTGCGCGGGCGTCTCGAGGACATGCCCGTCATGTACGAACTTGCGGAAGAGGAAGGGGATTCTTCCCTGGCAGACGAGGAGCTCGATTCCCTGGAGTCCGCCATCGAATCCCTAGAGGTCACCACCATGCTTTCCGGTGAGTATGACCCGCGTGAGGCGGTTATCAATATTCGCTCTGGTGCCGGCGGTGTGGATGCGGCGGACTGGGCTGAAATGCTTATGCGCATGTATACCCGCTGGGCAGAAAAGCACGGCCACAAGGTGGATGTATATGACATTTCCTATGCGGAGGAAGCGGGCATCAAGTCAGCCACGTTCGTAGTCCATGGTGAGTACATGTACGGCCAGCTTTCCGTGGAACAAGGCGCGCATCGCTTGGTGCGCATCTCGCCTTTTGATAATCAAGGCCGACGCCAGACCTCCTTCGCCGAGGTGGAAGTCCTGCCGGTGGTGGAACAGACCGACCACATCGATATCCCGGACAATGATGTGCGCGTCGATGTTTATCGTTCTTCGGGCCCTGGCGGACAGTCCGTCAACACCACCGACTCCGCGGTGCGCCTGACCCACATTCCCACCGGAATCGTGGTCACCTGCCAGAACGAAAAATCGCAGATTCAAAATAAGGCCTCGGCTATGCGCGTGCTGCAGGCAAAGCTCTTGGAGCGCAAGCGCCAAGAGGAGCAGGCCGAGCTTGACGCTCTGGGCGCTGGTGGTAACGCCTCCTGGGGCAATCAGATGCGCTCCTACGTGTTGCACCCGTACCAGATGGTCAAAGACCTGCGCACCAACTTTGAGGTGGGCGATCCATCCAAGGTGCTCGATGGCGATATCGATGGCTTCCTAGAATCCGGAATTCGCTGGCGCATGCAGCAACAAGAAGACCAAGCTTAAGTCCATACTGATCGGGCTGAACTGAACGCAAAAAGGCCGAACTGAGGGGAGAAAATCCTCAGTTCGGCCTGATCTTTATGGACCTAACCCACGTAGTCCATCGGTGCACCCGGTCCCAGCGGAATGCCGATGAGGTACCAGATGACAAAGAAGATGAACCAGCCCACCAGCATGCACAGCGAGTAGGGCAGAGCGAGCGACATCAAAGTACCCACACCCGCGTGCTTGTAGTAGCGCTGCAAGAAGGTCAACGCCAGAGCGAAGTAGGGTGACATTGGGGTGATGATATTCGTTGGGGAGTCACCGATACGGAAGAGCATCTGGGAAACCTCAGGTGAGACGCCCACATACATCATCATCGGCACGATGACCGGGGCCATCAGCGCCCACTGGGCGGAACCGGAGGTGATGAAGAGGTTAAGCAGTGCGACCATGGCGACCAGCGCGGCGAACATGAGCAACGGCGGCAGGGACCAGTGCTGAAGTAGCTCGGAGCCCTTAATAGCGGTCCATACGCCGAGGTTGGACCACTCGAACCAGGCGAGGAACTGTGCCACCGCGAAGAAGAGGACCAGCATGGGGACAAGGGTCTCGATGCCCTTGGCCATAAACTCCGGTACATCAGCAAAAGACTTCACGGTGCCTGCCGCTAGGCCGTAGACGATGCCGCACACCAAGAAAGCCAAGGCAATCGGCACCGCGATGGCGCTAATGAGCGGCGACTCCATGAAGCTATCCTCTTGGCTTGCCAGCGGGGAGCCAGGGATAAATAGGAGTGCAAAGAAGGCGGCAAGGAAGAGCACGAGTGCGATGCCGGAAGCAATCAAACCGCGCTGTTCGTTGGGCTTGATGCGCATTGCCTCTTCATCGTCGGTGAAGTCGTACTCCTCATCCTCTTCTGCATTCGCGCCGGCCCCACCGGCGGCCTTGGAAAAAGACACCTCTTCATAATTAATGTGATCGTGGTCCACCAGCTCGCGGGCCTTTGTGACCATGAGGAATTCCGTGACCGCGGTAATGATGAGCGAAAGCACAATAGCGGAGGGAATGACGAAGAAGATATTGGCCAGCGGGCTGACTTCATATTCTGGGTCCACAAACTGTGCGGCCGGGGTAGAAATGCCCGCCAGCAGGAGGTCGGTGATATTCAGAATCAGCGAGGCATTAAAGCCGGCAGACGACGCCGCAAAGGCCACCATCGCGCCCACGATGGGGGAGCGGCCCACCGCGTGGAAGGCCATGGCTCCCAGCGGAATGAGGATGACGTAAATGGCATCGGAGGCCACGGAGCCGGTCACACCGGCCAACGCCACAACGAAGGTAAGCATCTTGGCACTGACCTTGGTGACCATGCCGCGCACCAAGGCGGAAAGCAGGCCGGACTGTTCGGCCACGGCCACGCCGAGCATTACGGCGAGGATGACACCCAGCGGTGGGAAACTGGTGAAGTTTTCCACCGCGTCAGTAACCATGCGCGAGATATTCTCGGTGGTCAGTAGCGATTGCACCTCAATGGTCTCGCCTGTCTTAGGATCCTCGGCGCTCATGCCAATGAGGTGCCCCAGCCAGGAGGTCACAGCAACGATTGCCGCGAGGATGACGAAGAGCCAGAACGGATCCGGCAGCTTATTGCCAATCTTTTCTACAGTGCCCAGGAAGCCGCTTGCAGAACGTGGTTTTTCTTTAGTTTCGGTTTCGGCCATAGTATCGGCACTTTCTGTCGATTGGGTCGGAACGAATTAGTGTCTTAGACCACATTACTTAAATATAGTTCACAGCGCGGTGTCAACTTTGGTTGCTACAGTGATTCGCGTGATTAGATTCGACAACGTGACTAAGGCCTACTCCGCCGAGTCCCGCCCAGCACTTGACGGGGTGTCTTTCGAGATTGCGGATGGTGAATTCGCTTTCCTGATCGGTCCATCCGGTTCCGGTAAGTCCACCTTCTTGGAGCTGATGGTGCGCTATAGCAACGTAACTGAAGGCGATATTTACTTTGATGATTTCCACGTCAATGAGCTTTCCGGCAAGCAGATCAACGCGCTGCGTCAGTCCATTGGGTACGTCTTCCAGGATTTCCGCCTGCTTCCAAAGCTGACGGTGTATCAAAACGTGGCCTTTGCGCTGGAGGTCATTGGCAAGAGTAAGTACCGCATTTCCACCGCGGTCCCGCAGGTATTGGAGCTGGTGGGACTCCACGATCGCCACAACGCCTATCCGCATGAACTCTCCGGTGGTGAACAGCAGCGGGTAGCCATCGCTCGTGCGGTGGTTAATCGGCCAAAGCTCTTGCTTGCCGACGAACCCACGGGCAACCTCGACCCCGCCACCGCCGACGAAATCATGGACTTGCTGCTGGGCATCAATCGTCGCGGCACCACCGTGGTCATGTCCACCCATAACGCCCGCGCCGTCAATAAGGCGCGCAAGCGCGTGCTGGAGCTACGCAATGGAGTGCTCGTGCGCGATGAGCATGACGCACAATACGAGGGGGAAGCATGAAGCTAGGATTTATTTTCCGCGAAGCCACAAAGGGTCTGGGCCGCAATTTGACCATGACCATCGCCATGATCATTACTACCGCGATTGCGGTCGGGCTCGTTGTCGCCGGCATCATGGTGACCAACCTGACCAAGGACACCAAGGAAATCTATCTCGACCGCGTCGAGGTCATGGTTCAGCTCAATGAGGATATTTCTGCTGGGGATCCAGACTGTACGAGTCCGGCCTGTGCGGATATCAAGGAACAGTTGGAGGCGGATGATTCCGTCGAGTCCGTGGAATACCGCAACCGCGCAGATTCCTATGAGCGGTTCAAAGAACTTTTCCAAGACACCGACCCTGTGATGGTGGAACAAACCTCCCCTGATGCGCTGCCGGCTGCATTCCACGTGCGGCTTGTAGACCCAGAAGACGCCTCGGCAATCGATGCGATTCGGGATAACCCAGCGGTAGAGGACGTCGTTGACCAGCAGCAAGAGGTGCGCAATGCCGCCAGCAACCTCGACTCCATCCGCAATGCCACCTTCATCCTGGCTATCGTGATGTCTGTGGCGGCCATCTTCTTGGTGGCTAATATGGTGCAAATTGCTGCATTCCATCGCACTCGCGAAACGGAGATCATGCGCATGGTGGGCGCAAGCCGGTGGATGACGCAGGCGCCATTCGTCACGGAAGCAGTCTTGGCTTCCCTCATCGGTGTACTCCTCGGCGGAGCCGGCATCTTCTTGGGTAAGTCCCAAGTGGTGGACCCGTCCCTGCAGGGACTTTATGAATCCCAGCTGCTGGCTCCTATGAAATCCGGCGATCTCTGGATTGCCCTCCCGCTCGTCGGCCTGCTAGCGCTGGTGGTTACCGCCATCACGGCCCATATCACCCTGCGGTCATATGTACGCAAATAGTCTGTTTGCCGGGCCAGTCAAAAGGGCACTACACTGGCATAACTATGGCTAAGAAGGGCAAGAAAAACAAGAAGGCGGCATCCGGCGAGGCTACGCTTGCGACCAACCGCCGGGCCCGGCACGACTACAAAATTCTCGAGGAGTACGAGTGTGGCATCGTCCTGCTCGGCACCGAGATCAAATCCCTGCGGGAGGGGAAAATCTCGCTCAATGATGCCTTTGCCACCATTGACGATGGTGAAGTGTACTTGCGGAACCTCCACATTCCGGAGTACTCCATGGGCTCGTGGACGAACCACAGCCCGCGGCGCACCCGCAAGCTTTTATTGCACCGCCGCGAGATCGACAAACTTTATGGCCAGGTGCGCAATGGCAATAAAACCCTGGTGCCGCTCAAGGTTTATCTCAAAAATGGCTACGCCAAGCTTTCGCTTGCGCTGGCACAAGGCAAGCAGGACTATGACAAGCGAGAGGATATTAAGCGCCGCGACCAGGACCGTGAAATTTCCCGCGAGCTCGGCCGCCGCGTGAAGGGCATCAATGTTTAAGACAGCGAAAGTCCACGACGTCGTCAAGGGTGAGGACACCATCGAAGGCGTCGGGGTGCTGGTGGATCGGATGTGGCCTCGGGGCGTCGCTAAGAGCGACCTAGACTATAAAGAGTGGTTCAAGGAAGTCGCGCCGAGTCCGGAGCTGCGCAAATGGTGGAACCACGACGAGGATCGTTTCGACGAGTTTGCCCGCCGCTACAAGACTGAGCTGGATGACAATGACTCCGAAGAGCTCACCCAGCTGCTTGCGCTTGCCGACGCCACCCTTCTCTTCGCCGCCGCCAACCGCAAGGTCAATCACGCGGTGGTCCTTAAAGAGTGGCTGGAGGAGCACTTGAGGAAATAAAAGTGGGTGGGGTAGTGTTATACGAACCGTGGGGAAGATGCACTATCCCGTCCCTACCGCATGGGGTTGATTTGGTTTCGACTTCGTGCACTGAGCCAGGGGAAGCGTGCCGGTGCAGGCTAACGACCACCGTATAAGCGTCGTAGCAACCAATAAACGCAGAGAAGAACTCTCAGCGTGACTACGCCCTCGCTGCCTAATTACAGCGACGCGTGTCTGTCAGCCTAGGTTTCGTTCCTGACCTAGAACCTGGCATCGACTAAGGAACTAGCCGGCTGGCCGGGTCATCAGGACCAGTCGGGACTCTTACTGGTGACTGGGCCCATCATCCGGACGTGTTCGCCCGATCCGGAGGGCCGAGCAGAGATCCTGTGCGGACTGCGCACGGAGAAGCCCTGGCAAGGTGACGAAGGACCCGGGTTCAATTCCCGGCAGCTCCACCGATAGGCCCCCGAGAAATCGGGGGCCTTTTTCCATGCAAGGAGCCCGGTGGTCAGCTTGCTGATAATTGCCCGCTCTCCCCAATCCATTTTTGGGATCGTCCATCTAAAGGGGGGCGGTCCACCAGAGAGGCCTTTCAAATATGGGAGAAAGCATCTCGATTGCAGGTTTCCTTGAGACATTAGTAGCTATGGTGCCACTTAGCCAGGTAAAACTCTGCCATAATGCCCTTTATCCTGGGGATTTGTGTTGTTGGGTTGTGGTGGACTACATTAATCCAAGTCGCCGAGAGGTAGCCGGGAGGTTACTTGTGAGCGAATTTTGTACGGACTTGGTTCGATGATTTGATTTTGTTCTTTGAGTTGAGTAAGTTTGTACGGGCTGCCGATGAGAGGTTAACGGGAAGTT
>NZ_JAKRDR010000025.1:0-19062 GCF_022345765.1 Corynebacterium nasorum
CAGGCTAACTGCCTCGCCTGCCACCACGCGCTCAACAGCAGCATCCTTAACATCCTTCGGAGTCCAACGCGTCACAACTACCTCCCGGTCGAAGTGGCGCATTCACCCCTTGACAGCACGACGTAGCTTTCGCTTTCCATTTCTTTGGCTAAGTCCATGTCTCGCGTCTGAGCGGGGCGCAGGTTATCCGCGGTCTCTGGGCTTACCCATCCGAATCCCCGGATAAACGCGGGTGCAGACTCCTGATCATGGGCGCGATACATATGCAGAACTACCTTAGTCCGAGACTCAATTTCACCCAGAATCAATTTGGCCAGTGCTTCTGCCTTGGAAAGGCCATGTTCCTCGGCGGCTTTGCTGATGTGTTCGTCGATAGCTATAAGGGTAGTTTCGTCAAATTCAACTGCTAGCCCGGCTTTGCCACCGAAGCTGGAGTAGGTGAAATAGGAGTTATTCTTCGTGGGAGCCTCTTTATTTTCTTCGGTGGATGGGTTTTCAATAGCAATGAGGCCATTGAGTTTTCGCCGTAAATTCGTGTTGGAGGGCAGTACCTGTCCCGGCTTCGAGGGGGTCAAATAACGAGATAGTTCTTGGTCTATCCTCTCGAGGGTTTCCGCAGGGACATCACCGAGCTTGCTAAGTACGGCGTCGATAGTAATGAGGCGAGAGAAATCCAGGAAGTAGTAGGTTTCCTGCAGGGTCATTGTTAGAGGTAACTCAGCCAGCCGGTAGAGCGCCATGGTTATATCGCGCGTGCGCCGCTCACTCAATCCCGTACGGGTGGCAAGGGTATGGCAAGAAATGTCGAAATCGTCTTCTAAGTCTGGTTTGGCATCTTTCCAGAAAAGGTAATCTTGCTTTCTGATTTCGGTAGCTTTAACTGCTAATGGATCTTTAGGATCATTGACTATGTAATAGGCTTCCAAAATTATTTCCCCCGAATATTAGAACTGCTGAACTAATCTTCACGGTGTCTATCTTACGCTGTGGGTGCGCCCGCCACAAGAGGGGGGCAAAAATATGTTCTAAATGGTGAAATTGCCTACGGTGACAGAAATAGAAGAAAAGAAAATTATCTCAAGTGGTGCGTGTTAAAGATGCTGATAGAGTGAAACCATTGTTAGACTCACGCGCATGACTTCAAAGAAGGCACTCCGAAAGAGTATTACTGCGGTAGTTACCGTGGCTGCACTAGCTATTAGTGGTACCGCTGTTGCCCAGGCGGTGAGCTTTGGCGCCCCTAAGGGCGTGGACGTTGCGGCACACCAGCACCCGGGCGGCACGCCCATCGATTGGTCTAAGGTACGTACTGACGGTCAGTCTTTTGCATTTGTAAAAGCAACTGAGGGTGGGGATTGGGTAAATCCGCACTACGTCGAAGATGTTCAGGCCGCCCACGCTGCCGGCCTTAAGACAGGCGCATATCACTACGCTCGTCCATCGACTGACGCCAAAACGCAAGCGGCGAACTTTGCCGCGCAGATTGCGCTGGCGCCAGATCAGACATTGCCTCCCGCACTCGATATCGAGGTGGATGAAGGTAAATCCGCGGCCCAGTTGGAGCAGTGGATCGAAGAATTTACCAGTGAGCTCAAGCGCCTTACCGGCCGCACTCCCATGATCTACACCTACAAGTACTTCTGGATGGGGCAGATGAATAACTCCCAGAAGTTCTCGGATATGCCGTTGTGGCTTGCGGCCTATCAGGATCAGGCGCCCGAGGCCGTGGGTGGCTGGAAGAAGCTATCCTTCTGGCAGCGTTCTGGCTCCGGCAAAGTGGCAGGAATTCCTACCGACGTTGATATGAACCTTTTTAATGGTTCCAAGCAGCAGCTGCAGTCCTTTAGCGATGGAAATTATGTGGATGTCGGCGGCGCGCTCGAACAGCTCGTGGTGGGCGATGGCGTTGACCTAAGCTCGGACAGCACGCCGCTTATCGGCGCTATCCTAGCCCTCGCAGCAGGACTGATTGCGATACCACAGCTTGTCGACGCCGCCGAAAAGTCCGGCCTTGACCCCCAAGCAGCGCAAGGCCTAGCAGGCTTCGTGAAGACCTTGCAGGACAAGGATGCCCTCCCAGTAGAAGATCTGGGTGATATGGCAAAGGGGAACTTCTCTGTCAGTGACCTAGCAATCCTGTTGGACAATGCCGGTCACGTGAACAACGTTAAGTCTGGCAATGTCTCCGAGTCCGAAGTTTCGGAGGCTAAGAACGCGGCCAAGAAGGCTGGCGCTGATGTTCCCGATTTCGATGCGGGCCAAGTAGCCACGCTACTTAATCGCGTGCTGCAGTAGCACCAGCGAAAAACGCGCGGGTCCACGCCTCGTCCTTGTAGTGGGCAGGCACCGCCCCGCCAAGGAGTGCCTTAGCCAGCTGAGCGGCTTCAATGGAGCCCTCGGCTGGCATTTCTGTATCCGAGGCTATAAGGATGATGTTTCCGTAGCGCCGGCCTTTAAGCATTGGTGGGTCCGCGATGACCGCGAGGTGGTCAAAAACCTTGCTTAGTCCGGCCAGTTCGCTTTTTGCTAGCTGCAGATCAGAATGGTCTCCGCAATTGGCAATATAGAGTCCACCTGGCTCTAGTGCCTGCTTTGCAGCCTGGAAGAACTCCACGGTGGTGAGGCTAGCCGGAGTCTTATCGCCAGCAAATACATCACGGATGATGATGTCACGGCTGGCGGGCAGGAACCCCTCGGTTTCTTTGCGTGCTTCGCCGGCGCGGATCTTCACGGTAGGGGAACGGGGGACGTCGAAAAGCGTACGCACCAATTCCCCCAGTTTGGCGTCGAGTTCGACCACCGTGTGGCGGCTACCCGGGAGCTTGCTGGCAAAATAGCGTGGAAGGGAGCAGCCTGCGCCACCTAGGTGGGTGACACGCAGCTTATTCGCTGGCCGAGTATTGAGGTGTTCGACGGCCGCTGCAATCCAGCGCATGTATTCGAACTCCAATTCTTCTGGCTCGCCCAGCACGATGTGGCTACTCGGCACGCCGTTAACGTTGAGGATATAGGCTCCATCGCGGAACTCATCCGCCACAACCTCGGCTGTTCCGGTCGAGATTTCGTAGGTGCCGGTGATTCCTTGTTCGGTGGAGGCTCGCTTTCTTCCCATGTGACACAAGCTTAGGGAATGGATTCGATTTAAACCGCGTTGGGGCTAGGGAGTAGACTTTCGGGCCTGTAGTCAAGGTGAATTGGGGAGCGAGATGCGAGTATTGGTTGCCATGTCCGGCGGCGTGGACTCATCTGTTGCCGCCGCCCGGGCGGTAGAAGCTGGCCATGAGGTGATTGGCGTTCACCTCGCCCTGCACAAGGACGCGCAGCAAACCAGAGAGAAAGCGCGCGGTTGCTGCTCGCTGGAGGATTCAGCCGATGCTCGCCGCATCTGCGATAAGTTGGGCATCCCCTTCTATGTGTGGGATTTTTCGGAGGAATTTAGAGAAGAAGTCATCACGGACTTCGTGGATTCCTATGCTCGCGGCGAGACACCTAATCCTTGCTTGCGCTGCAACGAGAAGATTAAGTTCCGGGCACTGCTACAAAAGGGCATGGCGCTCGGCTTCGATGCTGTGGCGACGGGTCACTATGCCACCATTGACGAAAACGGCTACATGCGCCGTTCTTTGGATGAGAATAAGGACCAGTCTTATGTCTTGGGCGTCATCTCGGCCGAAGAGCTGGAGCACTGCTTTTTCCCCATTGGCGATACTCCTAAGCCGCAGATCCGTGAAGAGGCCGCGGCGCATGGCTTTTCCACCGCGAAGAAGCCGGATTCCTATGATATTTGCTTCATTCCCGACGGCAACACTCAGGCATTTTTGGGCGCTCGCATCGGGCTTCGCCCTGGCCTGATCGTGGATCAGGAGGGCACGGAGCTTAAAGAGCACGATGGTGCATGGAACTACACCATCGGTCAGCGAAAGGGCCTAGACATCAAGGCGCCGGCTGCCGACGGCCGTCCCCGCTACGTCACCGACATCGATGCTTCTACGGGCACGGTGACCGTCGGTGCCCGCGAGGACTTGGCCGTGACCTCAATTCAAGCTGACCGCCTGAAGTACCTTCACCCAGCCATGGATGGGGACTTCGAGTGCGAGGTTCAGGTGCGTGCGCATGGTTCCGTGGTGCCTTGTGTCGCGCACGTCGACCGCGATGCGGATGAGATGCGCCTTGAGCTTAAGGAACCGCTTTCCGGCGTGGCTCGTGGCCAGGCGGCGGTGCTGTATTTGCCGTCGCCAGACGAGCTTGGCGATATCGTTATCGGGTCCGGCACCATTTGCGGGACGGCCTAGATGGCCGGCTTTGCACTTGGCCCCATGCCCGGCACTTCCGTAGCGGAGGCGGCGGACATCATAATCAGTGAGACTGACCTTCCCGCTATCCCGCAGCTTCCTGATAGGGGACTCGGCTCCGATGCGGTTGGGCGTACGGCCAGCATGCTCGAAGCCATCAATATCGATCGTGGTCCGCGGTCGTGGCGCATGACTGCGCGTCCGCAGCTTTTGACGCGGCGGACCTGGGATCGCTTAGAACGCGACCTCGATGAGGTTCAGGGGGTCTGGGGCGAGACGGTTTCCCACATTAAGGTGCAAGCCTTGGGGCCCTGGTCTTTGGCGGCGAGCATCGAGCTCTCCGATGGCCACCGCGTGTTCACTGACTCTAGCGCTTTCGCAGAGCTTTCCGATGCCCTCTTACACGGCCTCCACACCCATGCCCACGATGTGGCAAGCCGTTTCCACGGCGAGGTGCACGTACAACTCGATGAACCGCTACTGGCAGATATCATTGCTGGCCGGATTCCCGGGACTACTGATTTTGACTCGATACCAGCGGTCCCAGAGGAAGTCGTCCTAGAAAGCCTTTTAGCGTTTGAGGTCGACTATGTGCATGCTGCGCCTATTTGGTCGGTGGCGCGCGCAGCGAAGACTTTTTTGGTTGATTCGCGCTTTCGCCAGCAGCTTTCCACCCCACAGCACTATGACGGATTGGGCGAGCACCTCAGTGCGGGCTACCGCATCGGCTTGGGCATTCTCGGCAAAGATGCGAGGGAGGAAGCAATCGCCCTAGCTTCCCACCTTGATCGCATAGGTATGCCGCGCGAGCTATTGGTCGACCACTTCGATGTTTTTCCCAGTGCGGCTTCGGCTAGTTCGCTTCGTTCTGTCACTGAGACCGCCGACATCCTCGTCCGGGACGCCGGCGATCTTTAATCGACACGCCCGCGGCTATCCGTGGCGGTGAAGTATTCGCCCATATAAGGGATGACGTAGCGCAGTTTGCCGTGTGCGGTGGGTTCGATCAGGTCGGCGTCGATAAGCCGCTGGCGAGTGGCGGACAAGGATCGTACAGTGCGGTCCATGTGTCCTGCTATGTCGGCGATGGTGGCCACGCCGTCTAGCTCCACTGCGGCCATTGCTTCCAAAAACTCCCGCTGTGCCGGTGGCAAGGTCAACGTCGCAGGCTGGTGTACCTGCGCGCCCATAATTGAAATCGCATCTGGAGCTATCGAGGCAATCGTCTCCTGAGAAATGCCACTTTCTTGGTTCTGGCGACTGCGCTCCCATGCCAGCGAGCCAACCAATTGCACGAGGTACGGGTAGCCGCGCGTAAGCGCTGCGGCGTCCCTAGTCGCCTCGGGGCTAAACTCTAACCCCGAGCCAGACGCTGTGTGCTCTAGAGCCTGCTGCGAATTGGCCGGAGACAGCGGTCCTAAGACGAACTTCTGGGCCCGGCGCAGAAACGTCACCCCGGGCAAATCCAATAGGTGGTTGACCCCTTGGGGAAGGCCGGCGGCTACCAAAGCGATATCAATTTCATCGCGCACCAGGTCTTGGTAGGCCACGGCGATGGTGGTGAGTTCATCGACATCGGCGTCTTGCACCTCGTCGATGGTAAGCAGGATTCCGGTGCCTTTTAGCTCTGTGGAAAGCTCACGCAGGCGAGTATTCAGCGTGGGGGTGAAGCGATCTTCCTTTTGATGGTCGAAGCCGATTGATCCCACGCCGCCGATGCCGATGCGGCTGACCTTCTTCTTGTCGCTCGGCGAGAGTTGTTCAAGCAGCCTGGGGATGGTGGTATTGACCAGTTCCTCGACCATGGTGGAGCGCCCTGAGGCGCGTAGCGTTACCCACCCTCGGGCCTCGGCGATGTCCTCCAACTCGTTGATGAGAACAGTCTTGCCGATGCCCCTTGCACCGCTGAGCACCATGGAGCGGGAAGCATTGCCTGCCGAGCCATCGAGCGCAGTTCGGAAGCTATCGAGCACGATACCGCGCCCGACCCAGAACAGGGGAGGAGCGCCGAATGTAGGGCGGAACGGATTTTCCATAACGCTAGTGTAACCCTTGTTGTCGGAGATTTGGGAGACTTTTAGCCGTACTTGGAGATCTAGGAGATTTGGGAGACTTTTAGCCGTACTTGGAGATCTAGGAGATTTGGGAGACTTTATCCGATGAGGGGCCATGCAGTCGAGACATCCGAGGCATCGCGGCCCTTGCCCTCTAGGTATTTCTTAAATGCAGTCCGATCCTCGTACCACTTGACCGCCTGGAATTCCATGAGCTCGTTTTCATCCATCTGCGCCAAGTTGGGGTAGTGCTGGCGTACCTGTTTCCAAGCGACGCGGGCGGCTGCGAGGGCGTCGGCAGTAGCTTCGTGGGCGTTGCCCAACTCGACGCCGTAGTGCTCGCACACTGCGCCAAGGGTGCGCTTGCCCTTGCGCCATTTATCGCTGACGCGGTCGATTACATAGGGGTCATAGACCGGGCCAGTGACCGTGAAATCGCCGGTGAGGCTCCGCAGCACGGTGAGATCAAAAGCAGCGTTGTAGACAATGAGCGTTAGACCATCCTCCCAGGCGGCCTTGATGGCCGCGACCGTATCTTTCAGAACCTCTTCGTGCGGTCGGCCCTCGGCGCGGGCTTTTTCGGTAGTGATGCCATGCACGTTGGTCGCTTCCTCCGGGATCTCGATTCCGGGATCGGCGAGGTGCTCCACCTTTTGTACATCGCGGCCATCAATGCGGACTAAGGCAGAGGTGACGATGCGGGCTTCTTTGGGATTGGCCGAGGTGGTCTCAAGGTCGAAGGCGAGCATGCGGGAGGCGTCGAAAGTCATGATCAATACCTTAGTAGCTAGCCCCGACACGAGGGATAGCTACACTTGAGCAGCGTGACTAATCCAGTTGATCTGCACCGTGAATGGAATGACCTTGCGCAGGAAGTGCGCCGCCACCGCAACCTGTACTACAACGGTGAGCCGGCTATTCCCGACGCCGACTTTGATGCCCTCTTCCAACGCCTTCTTGCACTCGAAGAAGAACATCCTGAGCTTGCCGTGCCTGATTCACCTACCCAGCAGGTGGGTGCTGCACCGAGCGCCGGTGAGGATATTGAACACCTTGAGCGCATGATGAGCTTGGACAATGTCTTTAGCGCTGGCGAGATGCAGGATTGGCTCGATAGAACCCCAGCAAAGACTTATCTGACTGAGCTCAAGATTGATGGCTTGTCTATCGATTTGGTCTATCGCAATGGGCGCCTGACTACCGCCGCGACCCGTGGCGATGGCACAGTGGGCGAAGACATCACTGCTAATGCACGCGTGATTGAAGACATTCCGCATGAGCTCAAGGGGACAGATGAATACCCGGTCCCAGAGCTGATCGAGATTCGCGGCGAAGTCTATATGCGCCCCGAGGATTTTGAAGAGATCAATGAGGAGCGCGCGGCCGATGGCAAGGAAAAGTTTGCTAATCCGCGCAATGCCGCGGCAGGTGGACTGCGCATGAAGGATCGCGCCGAGGTGAAAAAGCGCCGCCTGAAAATGGTGTGTCACGGGCTAGGCGCGCGCGAGGGATTTTCACCCACTTCCCAACATGATGCTTATAAGGCAATTGCGGCTTGGGGGCTGCCCGTTTCCCCATATACCAAGCAGGTTTACTCGGCTGAGCAGGTCCAGGACGAGGTGGCACATTGGGCAGAACACCGCCACGATGCCATCTTTGAGATGGATGGACTCGTCGTCAAGGTAGATGATTTGGGCTCGCAGCGCGCACTGGGTGCGACTTCCCGCGCCCCGCGCTGGGCCATTGCCTATAAGTATCCACCGGAAGAGGTGACTACAAAGCTTAAGGGCATTGAGGTGGGTGTTGGGCGTACCGGGCGAGTGACCCCGTTTGCCATTATGGAGCCGGTCTTTGTCTCCGGTTCCACAGTGTCCATGGCTACCTTGCATAATCAGTCCGAGGTAAAGCGCAAGGGTGTGCTTATCGGGGATACCGTCATCATTCGCAAGGCGGGCGAGATTATCCCGGAGGTGCTCGGACCAGTGCGCGAGCAGCGCGATGGTAGCGAGTATGAGTGGGCATTCCCGGAGAACTGCCCGGCATGCGGCACGAAGTTGGCCCCACAAAAAGACGGCGACGCGGATTGGCGGTGCCCCAATACCCAATCGTGCCCAGCACAGCTTTCCGCGCGCTTGGAGTATTTGGCCTCGCGCAAGGCACTGGACATTGAGGCCCTGGGCGAGAAGGGGGCAATGGACTTAATTGAAAATGGTATTCTCGTCGACGAATCAGAGCTTTTCGAGCTCACCGAGGAAAAGCTCCTGGCCTCGGACGTCTACACGGCGAAGAAGGATACAAAGGACAAGCGCACCAAAAAAGAAGGAAATGTCAAGGTCAATACGGCCGGACAGAACTTGTTAAAGAATCTGGATGAGGTCAAAGGCCGTGACTTCTGGCGCGTCCTGGTCGCGCTGTCTATTCGTCACGTGGGGCCAATTGCCGCTCGGGCGCTGGCCTCCCGCTATGGAGCCATGGAAAAGCTACGCGCAGCCAAAACGGAGGAGCTGGCAGAAGTCGATGGCGTGGGTATGACCATCGCACAATCTTTCCATGATTGGTTCGAAGTGGACTGGCACCGCACTATCGTGGACAAATGGGCTGCCGCAGGGGTGGCTATGGAGGTAGCGGTGGAAGACCACAAGGAGCAGACTCTAGAGGGTCTGACCATCGTGGTGACCGGCAGCTTGGAGAACTTCACCCGTGATTCCGCGAAAGAAGCTATTGTTTCTCGTGGCGGAAAGGCTACCGGTTCGGTCTCGAAGAAGACCTCCTATCTCGTGGCTGGCGAAAACGCCGGTTCGAAGGAGGATAAAGCCCGTGAGCTGGAAATCCCGATTCTCAATGAAGCGGAATTCCAGCAGCTACTAGAAACAGGTGAAGCCTAAATCGGTCCGGCTACTTGAGGAAGCTGCCCAAGATAGTGCCGATGTGACCTAGGTGCTCCACCTCGGAAGCTAGGTAGTCAGGGCCGCCGGTGCGGCCCATGGCTATAACTAGGCCGGTATCGCCGAGCGGGGCGGCGGCTAGGGCGGAATCGAGAAGGGACCAACTTTCCGGGATCCATTCATCACGCTCGGGGCTGAGCACGCGGGCGCTTTCCACCTCGATATCGTGAGGAACGGTGCCGTCATCTTCGGGGGCGGCATTGGAAGAAGCTACGCGGTGGATGGGCTCGTTATTGTCGATGACGATGCACCACGTGGAGGTTAGAGCCCTTGGGATCGCGGCTACTACCTCTTCCATAGCGGCAGTGACATTCGTGGCATGGGCAACTCGTGCAAGGAGCTCGATTTGCCCGCGGCGGTCTACGCGGCCGCTGAATGGGCGGATGGAGTCGACCTCCACGCCCTCGACAGAGGAGGCGGCGGTAATGAGGACATCGGCCATGGTGCCTTGCGGCAACTCAATGACAATGTCATCCATGACTGTTCCATCGGGAAAGTTTTCTACGATATCGACCGATTGGATATTGCCATCGACGAGTCCAAAGGCGTCGGCAAGCTGGCCCAAGCTGCCAGGAGCATCGGGGAGCAGTACGCGGATCAAAAAGGACATGGTCTTGCACGCTTTCGGTAGTTTGTAGTCCCAGACATGATACGTGCGTCACAATGCGGGCTTCAAGCAACGCAAATTTGGGGTGACGCGGCAACCGTCGTGGTCGGTGCAGTACCATGGGTCGTTAGCAATTCACATAGTACATGCTGACGGTGAATATTTTTCACCCGCGTGTCAATTATGCAGAAAAAGGATGGAGTTCGCGTGTCTGAGATTTCGCGTGATGAGGTAGCCCACCTCGCCAAGCTTTCCCGCCTGGCCCTCAGTGAGGAAGAGCTAGCCCAGTTCGCAACGCAGATTGATGAAATTGTTGATTCGGTTTCCGCGGTGGGAAACGTTGATACCGAGGGCGTGGAGCCGATGAGCCACCCGCACTCCGTGGACGCCCCGATGCGCGAGGACGTTATTGTGCGCACCCTTACTGCAGAACAGGCCTTGGACCAAGCACCGGCCGTAGAAGAAGAGCGCTTCGTTGTGCCACAGATCCTGGGAGGAGAATAAATGTCTAACCTGACCGTTCCCGCGGAGGGCCTGACCTCCCTGACTGCTGCCGAGCTGGCGGAGAAGATTCACGCCCGTGAAATTACTTCCCGCGAGGTAACCCAGGCATTCCTAGACCGCATTGCAGAGACCAACGAGGAGCTCAACTCCTTCCTGCATGTGGGTGCGGAAGAAGCCCTCGCGGCTGCCGACGCCGTGGATAAGGCACTCGATGCCGGCGAAGAGCCTGCTTCTGGTCTGGCCGGCGTGCCGCTGGCGCTTAAGGACCTGCTGGTTACCACCGATGCGCCGACAACCGCCGCTTCCAAGATGCTGGAGGGCTACGTTTCTCCCTATGACGCCACCGTGACCAAGCGCCTGCGCGAGGCTGGAATCCCCATCCTGGGCAAGACCAACCTGGATGAGTTTGCTATGGGTTCTTCCAATGAGAACTCTGCTTTTGGCCCAGCGCATAACCCTTATGACACGGAGCGCACCCCAGGCGGCTCCGGCGGTGGTACCGCTGCTGCGCTTGCATCCGGTCAGGCGCCGCTTGGCATCGGTACCGATACCGGTGGTTCCATCCGCCAGCCAGCTGCACTGACCAACACCGTTGGCGTAAAGCCGACCTACGGCACCGTGTCCCGCTACGGTCTTATCGCTGCTGCCTCGTCCCTCGACCAAGCGGGCCCGTGCGGCCGCACTGTCCTCGATACCGCGCTCCTGCACGAGGTCATCGCTGGCCACGATGCTTTCGATGCTACTTCCGTTGATAAGCCGGTAGCGCCGGTTGTCGCCGCTGCACGCGAGGGTGCTACGGGGGACCTCTCTGGAGTCAAGGTCGGCCTGATTAAGCAATTTGAGCGCGATGGCTGGCAGGAAGGCGTGATGGAGAACTACCATGCCGCCGTTGAGCAGTTGCGCGAGCAGGGTGCGGAGATTGTCGAGGTAGATTGCCCGCACTTTGACGACGCCCTGGCAGCGTACTACCTGATCATGCCGTGCGAGGTGTCCTCTAACCTGGCGCGTTTCGATGGCATGCGCTACGGCCTGCGTGCGGGAGATGACGGCTCCCACTCTGCCGAGCAGGTCATGTCCCAGTCTCGTGCAGAAGGCTTTGGCCCAGAGGTCAAGCGCCGCATCATGCTGGGTACTTATGCACTGTCCGTGGGCTACTACGATGCCTACTATCTGCAGGCGCAGCGCGTGCGTACGCTCATTGCCCAGGACTTTGCTCGCGCCTTCGAGCAGGTTGACGTAATTGTTTCCCCGACCACCCCGACTACCGCGTTTAAGCTGGGGGAGAAGGCCGAGGATCCGATGGCAATGTACAACTTTGACCTGTGCACTCTGCCGCTGAACCTGGCTGGCCTGTGCGGCATGTCTGTGCCATCCGGTATGGCAAGCGATACCAATTTGCCCACCGGTCTGCAGATCATGGCGCCAGCCTTCCAAGATGACCGCCTGTACAAGGTCGGCGCTGCCTATGAAGCTGGCCGCAATAAATAAGCGACTTCCTGTGGGGTCCCTGGCAATTCCATAAAGGTTTATCTGCCCCCGTTGAATTTGTATTCGGCGGGGGTAAAATTATCGGGTATGCATTTCAAGAAGACCGCAATTTTTTCGCTGTCCGCCGCTGCACTCATGGGCGTGGGCGTTGCCAATGCCGCGCAGGTGCCCTCCATCGATCCGGGGTTCAGCATGACCGCGCCGACCAACTCTGGGCTTATTGCCCCGCTGCCGAAGGGCGCGGAGAAGCTGGAGCCTCACATCGAGGGGCAGACCATCACTGGAACTCTCCACTCCATTAAGGAAGAAGGAAAGTTTAGCGTCGAATTTGCCAAGGACCACTCCTTGGTGATGAATGATGGCTGCAATACTTACACCACCACCTACAAGGTGGCTGCGGATGGCACCATCAGCGTCGGCGAGTTTAACTCCACCCGCGCGGCGTGCGATGAGCATACGCAGCAGCTTTCCGACGCCCTGCTCGGCCTCCTTGAGTCCAAGCCTTCCTTCTTTAACCTCCCTGGCGGCACCGTCGCCTTGGGCAGCGAGGAAGCTGCGGCCGAGTTTAGTGTTGCCAAGTAAAAACTCGCAGCACACTAAAACTAAAGATGCGCACCATGTCTTCGGGCATGGTGCGCATTTTGTGTGTGTGGGGGGATTACTTGGCGTCGGAAAGCGCATAGGCTGCGCCCGCCGAGGCCGCGGTCACGCTAAGGACGGCTGGCCAGGCGCCAATCTTCTTCGCCAACGGGTGGGAGGCGCCGAATGCGCCCACGTAGAGTGCACACAGGCCAGCAGTGGTAGCCGGAGTGGTTTTCTTTGCCCAAGAGCGGCCTGCCCACACGCCAGCGGCGGCGAGGATAACGCCGCCGAGCGGGCGGATTCCGGTCTCGCGGGCGGTCACCCACCCGCCGATAAGACCGAGGGTGACAGTAGTGGCGGTAGATACGTCTTGGGGCTTTTTGATATCAATCATGGACATGCGGCCAGTCTAGGCCGATACTTCTGGCCCCGCTAGACTTTATGGCTATGACTGTGGAGACGCACTTGCCGCCTGAGCGCCAAGCATGGCGCGCCATGTTTGCACTGTCCCTGGGATTCTTTGTGTCTCTTCTGGACCAATCCATGGTGGCGGTCGCGCTGCCGAACCTGCAACGTGATCTAGACGCGGGTGTAAACCAGGCCATGTGGGTATCCGCGTCCTATTTATTGGCTGCAGTGGTGCCGTTGCTCTTCGCCGGCCGTCTGGGCGACGTTTTGAGCCAACGCCGGATGTTTTGTCTGGGCGTGGCTATCTTCGGGGTCGGTGCGATGGTTTGTGCCATAGCTCCCCAAGTAGAAGTACTCATTGCCGCGCGTGCCGTGCAAGGCGTTGGGGCATCTCTCCAGATGCCGCAAAGTATGTCCGTCATCAACCGAATCTTCGCACGCGAGCGCCGTGGACGTGCGTTGGGCGTGTGGGGTGTAATCGGCTCGATTGCAGCACTTGTCGGTCCACTCGCCGGAGGCTTCTTAGTGGGAAACTTCGGTTGGCAGGCCGCCTTTTGGGTACACATTCCTTTCGTGGTGCTGGCCATCGTGCTGGCGCTGTGGTGGGTGCCCGAGTTGCCTACTACCGCGCAGTCTATCGATGCGCCATCGGCCGTTGTTTCTCTGATCGCGTTGGCGGCGATTGTC
Source organism: Corynebacterium nasorum (assembly GCF_022345765.1). Lineage (NCBI taxonomy): Bacteria > Bacillati > Actinomycetota > Actinomycetes > Mycobacteriales > Corynebacteriaceae > Corynebacterium > Corynebacterium nasorum. The sequence continues at coordinate 13,568 of NZ_JAKRDR010000025.1, forward strand.
TTTGGCATCCAACAGGGACCAGTACTGGGGTGGGGCTGGACCATTTGGCTTATTCTGCTCGCCGGAGCAATCGCTAGCGCAGGTTTTATTCGATTGCAGGCTACCGCCGATGCCCGCGGGGCGAGCCCGCTGGTGCCGCTGACGCTCTTTCGCGACCGCAATTACCTTGCCGGCTCGGTGGGCATTATTGCCATGGGGTTTATGGCGGCTGCAGTGATGCTACCCATCATGTTGTGGCTGCAGACCATGCAGGGCATTCCAGCAGGCGAGGCTGGCATTATCGTGGCGCCAATGGCTCTGGTTTCTCTACTGATATCTCCGCTCGCGGGAATTATGGCGGATTATGTGAATCCTCGAATTCTTGGGGTGGTGGGATTTTCCATCCTTATTCTTTCGCTGCTTGCGGCATGGTGGGTGATGCATGTAGACGCCCTGCCGTGGGTGCTCGGGCTGCCCCTTGCAGGCCTTGGTGTGGGGCAGTCTTTCATCTGGGGGTCCAACGCAGCGACCACCCTGCGCGATGTGCCGCCGGTCCTCATGGGTGCTGCTTCTGGCGTGTATAACACCTCCCGCCAAGTGGGTTCCGTAGTGGGCGTCGCCTTAGTGTCTGCCGTTATGCAAACAGGTGACCCAGCAGTGGCACTTATTAATTCGCTCCTTGTCATCGTGGTTGCGCTGGTGGTGGGCTTGGTTTCTGCTCTCTGCTTTCGGGACACTCTGCAGGGCTAAAAATAGCGCGCTAGATTGGTAGGTATGCGTCTAGGTGTTTTAACGTCCGGTGGCGATTGCCCCGGCCTCAATGCTGTAATTCGTGCGGTTGTGCGTACCGCATCCAATGAATTTGGAGATACCGTCGTAGGTTATGAAGACGGTTGGGTGGGCCTGATGGAGGACCGCCGCCGCGACCTCTATGATGATGCAGAAATCGACCGCATTTTGTTGCGCGGTGGCACCATCCTAGGCACTGGCCGCCTGCATCCGGATAAGTTTAAGGCGGGTCTTGATCAGATTAAATCCAATATGGCCGATGCCGAAGTGGATGCCCTCATTGCCATCGGAGGCGAGGGCACCCTCAAGGGGGCAAAGTGGCTATCCGATAATGGGGTGCCGGTAGTAGGTGTTCCAAAGACCATTGACAACGACGTCAATGCCACCGACTACACCTTTGGTTTTGATACCGCAGTATCTGTAGCTACCGATGCTATTGACCGCTTACATACCACCGCGGAATCTCATAACCGTATTCTGATTGTGGAGGTAATGGGCCGCCATGTGGGGTGGATTGCCTTGCACGCGGGCATGGCTGGTGGCGCGCATTACACGGTGGTGCCCGAGGAGCCCTTCGATATCGCAGAAATCACCAAGGCGATGGAGCGCCGCTTCCAAATGGGTGAAAAATACGGCATTATTTGCGTTGCAGAAGGCGCCCTCCCCAAGGAGGGGACGATGGACTTCGAAGCCGGCGGCGTGGATCAATTCGGACACCAGACTTTCAACGGTATTGGCCAGGTTATTGGCGATGAGATCAAGGCGCGCACTGGATATGACGTGCGAACGACGGTGCTGGGACACATCCAGCGCGGCGGTACACCGACTGCCTATGACCGCGTTCTGGCAACTCGATACGGCGTGCACGCAGCCCGTGCTACCCATGAAGGCAAGTCAGGTATGTGTGTAGCTCTCCATGGCGAGGATATTGATCTAGTTCCGTTGGAGGAGGCCGTGGGAACCCTTAAGACAGTGCCGGAATCGCGTTACCGCAATGCACAAGCGCTCTTTGGGTAGAGACCACGCACATTTCGAATATTAGGATAGCGCTCCCACTGGGTGGGAGCGTACTCTTTTGTCTATGAGTATCGATAGCATGACAGATAATCGGATGGCGGCGGCTACTGTGCCCTCCGCAGCTCAAGACCGCCAAGCATTTATCGCAGCGCTAGGCTTTCCGGTGCTCGTGATTATCGGCGGCGTGATTGGATACTTTGCACCGAATACCGCGGCATCCTTTGCCCCGCAGGTCACCCCGCTGCTGGGCATTGTCATGTTTGGTATAGGCCTTACCCTCAAGCCGGTGGACTTTGCCTTGGTGGCCCGCCGGCCGCTTCCCGTGCTCATCGGAGTAGTTGCGCAGTTTGTCATCATGCCGATGGTGGCATTGGCGGTGGTAGCAATCATGGACCTCCCAGAAGCGGTAGCGGCCGGGGTCATTCTTGTAGGCTGCGCTCCCGGTGGAACGAGCTCTAATGTGGTGTCCTATTTAGCGCGTGGCGATGTAGCCCTGTCGGTGACCATGACCTCGATTTCCACCCTATTGGCACCGGTGTTTACCCCGTTGCTGACCTTGTGGCTGGCAGGGGAGTATATGCCGGTTTCCGCTTCGTCTATGGCATGGTCCATTGTGAAGGTGGTGCTCATTCCTGTCGTCGCCGGCATCCTCATAGGCATGCTGGCGCCGCGGGTGGTGGCAAGGATTAACTCGGCATTGCCTTGGATTTCGGTTGCGGCGATTTCCGCCATCGTGTGCATCGTGGTGGGCGGAGCGCACGACACCATCGCCAGCGCCGGTGCGCTGGTCTTTGCCGCCGTGATTATCCACAACGGGTGTGGCTACGGTCTGGGCTACCTAGCCGGATTGATAACCAAGCAGCCAGTCGCTGCTCGGCGCACGATGGCCGTCGAGGTGGGCATGCAAAACTCCGGCTTGGCCACCTCCTTGGCATCGACGTATATGAACCCATTGGCTGCTCTGCCAGGAGCCGTCTTTTCCGTGTGGCACAACCTTTCCGGTGCGGTGTTGGCTGCCATCTGCCGCTATGTGGATTCCCGTAGGAAGGAGAGAACTAGCTAGAAACCAATCGTGACCGCTGGAAGAGACTCGTCTACAAACCAGGGTTCTTCCTGTGCGGTCAGGGGCGGCTGACCTTCTTCGAAGCTTAAGGTGTCGCCGTCCTTGACGGTGGCGCCTTGGAGAACGTGGTCTGCGATATTAGCCAGCTTGTAATAGAGATCGGTGGGATCCATCGATTCGGTGGCCGCCTGGACTTCGGGGTGACCTGCTTGGACTAGCCCCACGGTATAACCCAGAATCTTGTTTCCCTTTTGGGTGAGCCACACTGGCGCAATGTGCATCGGGGCAAGGTTGTCCCGAACGGCCTCGAGGAACGTATTCGGAGCGATAGATACGTTGCCTCTGGGGTTGTGGACGATGAGGCATTCTGGGTGTTCGGCTACCACAGCGGTGGCTTTAGAGAGCAGCTCTAGGTGCTCGCGGCGAGCCTCACGAAACTGCTTGGCACGGTTGTCTTCTGCATCCCGGGGAAGTACGGAGACGAGGATTTGTGCGGTGGCAGAATCGAGACCGCGTGCGTCCGCGCTCAAAATGGGGTGGAGACCATAACTATCGCGGGTGGGAGGGGTATCGATGGCTTGGTAGTGCAATAAGAATGAATCATCGAGCTCGGCCATGAGGCTACCGGGATTCTTGCCCGGAGTGATGTCTCCCAAGCGATCGGCAAAAGTGGTGGTCAAACGCTCGCTTACCTCCTCGGGCGTGGGGGCAGTGCGAAAGACTGCGATGTTGATCAAAGGGGCATCGATAAGCTGAGCATCAACGCTATGTGGTGTAGTCATAATATTCAGCTTAGGGGCGTGAGCGCGCGGGTGCATGGACGTATTAAGATGGCACGCATGACTGCTGCGATGTATGACCTGATGGACTTTGATGAGGTCCTAGAAAAGTTCGAGCCGGTAATGGGCATGGAAGTCCACGTAGAGCTGGATACGGAAACCAAGATGTTTTCTACCTCTCCTACGAACTTCAACGCAGCGCCTAACTCCAACGTTGACCCGGTCTCACTGGGGCTGCCCGGTGCGCTGCCGGTAGTAAATTCCAAGGGCGTGGAGGGCGCCATCAAGATTGGCTTGGCGCTTAATTGCTCCATTGCCGAGTCCTCTCGCTTTGCCCGCAAGAATTATTTTTACCCGGACCAGCCAAAGAACTACCAGATTTCCCAGTATGACGAGCCGATTGCCTACGACGGCTACTTGGACGTAGTTCTGGAGGACGGCACCGAGTGGCGGGTGGAAATTGAGCGCGCGCACATGGAGGAAGACACCGGCAAGCTGACCCACTTGGGCGGCGTGGACGGCCGTATTCACGGTGCTACGGCTTCCTTGGTGGATTGCAACCGTGCGGGCATTCCTCTCATTGAAATTGTCACCAAGCCGATCGTCGGCGCCGGCGAGCGTGCACCGGAGGTGGCTAAGGCCTATGTTTCCGCTCTGCGTGAGCTTGTGGCAGCCCTAGGCGTTTCCGATGCCCGTATGGATCAGGGCTCGATGCGTGTGGACTCCAACCTGTCTCTGCGCCCAGTGGGGCAGGAAGAATTCGGCACCCGTACCGAGACCAAGAACATCAACTCCCTGCGTTCTGTGGAACAGGCGGTTCGCTTCGAGATGCAGCGCCAGGCACAGGTACTTGAAGATGGCGGCACCATCGATCAGGAAACCCGCCACTACCAAGAGACCGACGGCACTACCTCCAAGGGGCGTCCGAAGGAGACCGCGGAGGATTACCGTTACTTCAATGACCCGGATCTTCCACCGGTCATCGCCCCACGCGAGTGGGTAGAAGAACTGCGCCAGACCCTTCCGGAGCTGCCATGGGTTCGCCGTGCGCGCATTCAGGAAGAGTGGGGCATCAAGGATGAAGAGATGCGCGACTTGGTCAACGCCGGCGCACTCGACCTCATCGTGGATACCGTTGAGGCCGGCGCGAAGCCGGACGAGGCGCGCTCTTGGTGGGTTTCCTATCTAGCAGGCAAGGCCAACGAGAAGGAAACCGACCTTGCAGGTTTGTCCATTACCCCGCAGCAGGTGGCGCGCGTTATCGCGCTCGTCAATGAAGGGAAGCTGACTACCAAGCTGGCGCGTAAGGCGGTAGATGGCGTGTTGGCGGGCGAAGGCGACGTCGATGAGGTCGTCGAAAAGCGCGGCTTGGAGGTCGTGCGCGACGATGGAGCCATTGAAAAGGCCGTGGATGATGCGCTGGCAGCTAACCCGGACATCGTGGAGAAGTACCGTGCCGGCAATAAGAAGGTAACCGGTGCCATTGTGGGTGCGGTCATGAAGGCCACCCAGGGTAAGGCCGATCCTGGTCAGGTCAATAAGCTCATCGCAGAAAAGCTTAACTAAGCACCACGTTAAGCCAGCCGCGCTCGCACTTCCTCGAACAGGACGCGTGGCTGGCTTTTGTGCCCTCATTTCCTGTCAAAATTGGTGATTATTTTCGTTAGGCGAGGTCAGTAGGGGTGGGCGTAGGGTTGTGGGCATGTCAATTAAGAGCAAAGTATTGCAAAAGGAAAGTCCTGAAGCTCCCCGTGCTGTCAAGGGGTGAATGCGCCACTTCGACCGGGAGGTAGTTGTGACGCGTTGGACTCCGAAGGATGTTAAGGATGCTGCTGTTGAGCGCGTGGTGGCAGGCGAGGCAGTTAGCC
>NZ_JAKRDR010000026.1:0-18982 GCF_022345765.1 Corynebacterium nasorum
GTCGCGTGGGTGCAAAATGAGCTCAACGAAACACCCCGACAAATCCTCGGCGGCGCAACCCCACGTGAAATACTTAACGAACTATTCAAGCGTGGCGCATCCACCGCTTGATTCCGCCCATTTGAACTGAGCTTTTGGTATTCAACTTTTCTTGAGTGGACTATGTAAAGGGATATGACCAAAAGCAGGCTTGAAATCGAAGTCAAGATTAGACTGCTTAGAAGGCGATACCAGGTAAAGTCTGTCTGCCATGTAAAATATAGTAGACATAAGAGCGCTGTTTTACTTACGCCTAGAAACGTGGCGTGGGCAGTGCATATTTTTGTCTCGCGTCCGTACAGCTTCAATTTTTGTTTGCGAGGGTTGGTTGCAGACCAGAGAGAAACTTCATCTTGAGCGTTGATCACCTTTGAGGAGCGCTGTGCCGCAAGCCTCGCAAGCGAATCTTGAATGGCGCGAGCATTTCCCATTATCCGGTCTCTTCTTGCTAACCCCCATGGGAGCCGTAGTTGATGTAGAAGCATGCCACCTATTAATAAAACGGACAGCATGAGCAAATGAACGAGTGTTGTTGCTGAAGTTAGCTCTATCCAAAACTCTCCTACTGCAAAGCAATGCAATAGCAAGGAAGGATCTTCTGCGCATCGACTGCTATTAATTGCTGGGAGCATTGAATATGCGGAGCTCAGAGTAAACACGGTAAAGAGTGTGAGGCCTAAGCCCAAGTTGACTAATTCGCGGTGTTCGTGGCTGTAGTGTTTCTCCGCCTCCGGCCTTTCCAAATAGAGATAAATACCAGCTAAAACTGTCGTAATAGTTATGACCGTGGATAGGCTGAGCGGGTTTTCCGACGAAGAATAGATTTTAAAGGGGGAAAGTGACAGAAGGTGAGCACAAATAAGGCCCATCAGGATTACTCCTAGGCCAAAAAACCCTACACCTAAGAATGGTTCTAACCTCGAATTGGCGATTGGGAATATCTTCTGGATTGGTGTTTGTGGGTTCCAGACAATTGTCGCATCCCAAATAGTGTGGGAGCGGGTTTTACGATCTGCTGAGTTTGACATGAAATTCCGGCGGTGGAGAATCTGTTGAAAAGGAGGGCGCTCGGTAACAAGGACAACCCTGAGTAACTATCAGGGCACGACTAATTTTACAGTTCTAGAATCCCGAACGTCTGGGCCTGGAAAATAGAGTTTCTACCCGAGCTGAAACGTGGGGGCTTACCAATGATTTCAAGATTTTGAGTCCCTTGTAAAATTTCATTGCATGAAGAACTCGACTGACAGTTCAGAATTTCCCAACTCCTCCGAGCCCCCAAAGCTCCAGCCCAGCTCCTATATCCCGTTGATGTTCGCACTGCTTACTGCGGTGTTTGCGTTCCAGCTCAATGCGTCGATGCTCTCTCCAGCCTTGGCGACGATGGAAGACGAGTTGGGAGCTACCACCGCGCAGATCGGCCTGACGCAAACGGCATTCTTTACGGCCGCAGCATTGTTCTCACTATTCCTGCCGCGCTGGGGTGACCTCATCGGACGCAGGAAGGTCCTCGTTGGCATGATGGCGGTAGCTGCGCTGGGGTGCGTGGTATCAGCCATTGCGCCGAACGTCGCCGTGCTGCTTATTGGCCGCATTATTCAAGGCGTGGCAGGTCCTACGGTCCCACTGTGCTTGATTATGCTGCGCCAGCAAGTGCTCAATGAACAGCAGTACGCCCTGTTGCTGGGCATTGTGACCTCGGTAAACGGTGGTATTGCCGGCGTGGATGCGCTGGCCGGCGGCTGGCTGGCAGGCAACTTCGGCTACCGCTCGGTCTTTTGGACCATGGCAGTTCTGTGCGTCATTGCAGTAGTAGCGGTGCAGGTATTTACCAAGGAGTCCACGGCCACTGAAACCCCGCGCATGGATTGGGCAGGAGTTCTACCTCTGGCGGTGGCGCTGGGTTGCGTTCTCACTGCGTTCAACGAAGCCGGCAAGCTTGCTGAGGCCAATTGGTTCCTCGTCATCATCCTTCTCCTCATCGGTGCCGCCGGCTTCTGGGCCTTCTGGAATGTGGAGAAGAAGGTCGCCGATCCGCTCGTACCGGTGGCCTACCTCAAACAACGCCGCACGTGGGCACTGCTTTCTACCACGCTGCTCACCATGACCGGTGTCTTTGCCGTGATGAATGGCCTTATCCCTAACCTTGGCCAGGATGCAGATGCCGGCGCCGGAATTTCTGCCAGCGCCATTTCTTGGGTCACGCTCACCCCATACGCCCTCGCCGGCTTGGTCTTCGGCCCGATTGCCGGCTGGATGGCCTCCAAGTTGGGCTATAAATACGTCTTGCAAACCGGCCTCATCGGTACCGTCGTCGGCCTGATTATTTCTATCTTCGTGGTTGGTGCCCCGAACGCGTGGACCCTGCTTCTCGTCTCTATTTTCTTGGGCGTGACCTACGCGGGCATTGCCAATATCATGCTCAATGGCTTAGGAATTGTGCTCTCGCCGGCCGATAACCAGGGCTACCTGCCCGGCATGAACGCCGGCGCCTTCAACCTAGGCGCGGGCTTGTCCTTTGCAGTGCTGTTCGCGGTTTCCGGGTCTTTCGAGCATGGTTACCGCGCGGGCATGATTGCCGGCGTCATCATTCTGCTTGCAGCCCTAGCTTTGTCCTTCCGCATTCCACGACCGGAGTCCATCGGTGACACCGTGGCGGCCGTCAACGCCCGAAAGTAGGCTCGTGGCATGACGCGAAAAATCATTCTGGACTGCGACCCCGGCCACGATGACGCGGTGGCCCTGCTTCTAGCCATGGGCAACCCCACCATCGAGCTGCTGGGAATTACCACCGTGGGCGGCAACCAGACCTTGGATAAGGTCTCCCATAATGCCCTGGTGGTCAAGGAAATCGCTGGTCACCCGGAGATTCCCGTTTATGCCGGCTGCGACCGCCCACTCGTGCGCCCCGTCGAGGTTGCCGAGGCTATCCACGGCTCCACCGGCATGGACGTGGAAGGCGTCCAACTTCCGGACCCAAGCACCGCGCTTGCCGACGCCCACGCCATCGACTTCATCATCGACACCATCATGTCTCACGAGCCCGGCACCATCACCCTCGTGCCTACTGGGCCGCTAACTAATATTGCGATGGCCGCGCGCAAGGAGCCGCGCATCGTCGAGCGCGTCAAGGAAGTAGTCCTCATGGGCGGCGGCTATCACGAAGGCAATTGGTCCCCAGTCGCCGAGTTCAATATCAAGATCGATCCTGAGGCCGCCCACATCGTCTTTGAAGAGCCTTGGCCCGTCACCATGGTTGGTCTCGACCTCACCCACCAGGCGCTTGCCACCCTGGAGGTCGAAGCAGAAATCAAGGCTTTGGAGACCCCAGTCTCGGAGTTCGTCGTCGGCCTTTTCGGCTTCTTCCGCAAGGCCTACCAGGCTAACCAAGGCTTTGATAACCCGCCGGTCCACGACCCGTGCACCATCGCCTATCTCATCGATCCGGACATCGTCCAGACCCGCAAGGCACCTGTCCACGTCGAGCTTGCCGGCGCCCTTACCACTGGCATGACTGTCACCGATCTCCGCGAGCCTGCCGACGCCTCCTGCCACACCCAAGTCGCCACCACCCTCGACCACGCCGGTTTCTGGCGCCTGGTTACCGACGCCCTCAAAAACCTCGCCTAGGCCACCTTCGCCCCTCAAGCCATTCAACTTTCAGCCACGTTATGGCCCCTGAACCTCCAGTTCCAGGCCATAACGTGGCTCTAATTTGCCTCTGCACGATACTCGAATATTTACCGGTACTCTCTGACGAAAGTTGAATCATATCGGGAGGCTTAAAAATTTTCTTAGGGCCACAGGTTATTCTTATACAGGTAAGTTCTCTGTCCCGATCCCGCGTTAATGCAGAGCTGTAGTGGCAGGCATCTCTGCCATTTGAAGCGGATTTTGGAGTTTTCTTTTGAACAAGTACACAGTAAACCAGCAAACGGTGAGTGTCATTCTTGGCTGGATTGAAAGCAACAACATTGCTATCCCTGAAATGCAAAGGCCATTTGTATGGACCAGTAAGAAAGTCAGAGACCTGATGGATTCCCTCTATCGAGGTTTTCCTGTCGGGTATCTTATTACCTGGCAGTCTCAAGCGGCTCCTGTGAAAGGTGGTGGCAATGCAGGCTACCAACAGATTCTTATTGATGGGCAACAGAGGACCACGGCATTGCGAGCAGCGGTAGCCGGTGAACCAGTTATCAACAAGAACTTTGAGAAAAAGCGAGTAATTATCAGCTTTAATCCTCAATCTGAGGAGTTCGCGACTGCAACACCATTCCTGTTGCGCTCACCTGAATGGATTTACGATATTCACGAGTTCCTCAGGGGTGACGATGTTTTTGAAGCCCTCGATGACTACTTGTTGAAGAACCCAGAAGCGGATCGGCGCATTGTAGGTAAGAACTTGCAGCAATTAATGGGGATCAAAAATGCCCAGATCGGCATTATTTCTCTTAGCGATGAGCTCGATATTGAAACTGTCACCGAAATCTTTGTGCGCATTAACTCCAAGGGCGTCCCGTTGAGCAGTTCGGACTTTGTTATGAGCAAGATCAGTGCGCAGGGGGAGCAGGGGCGGAACTTGCGCAAGACTATTGACTATTTTGCGCATCTGGCTGTCAGTCCACAGTCGTTTGAGGAACTCGAACGAGATACTGAGTTCGTGAAGACTAAATTTTGGTCCAAGATTTCTTGGCTCAAGAATGACTCAGAAGATTTGTACGATCCTACTTATGTCGATCTGATTCGTGTTGCATCAATGGTTGCCTTCCGGCGCGGACAAATTAGTTATGTGGTTCGTGAGCTCAGCGGTTTAGACCCAGAAACTCGTAAGTTCGACCCAGAACGTATCCCTGTGGCGTATGACAAATTCGAGGATGCGTTACTCCGCACAGTAAACGAATATAACTTCAAGAAGTTTCTTACGGTCGTTAAATCTGCGGGATTTGTGAGTAACAAGCTCTTTAGCTCCGTCAATGCAGTGAACTTCGCGTACGCTCTTTTCCTAATCATGAGGGAAGACAAGTGTTCTGACTCGGAAGTTAGCTCCGTAGTACGCCGGTGGCTGGTAATGATGCTTCTCACCGGACGAGCTTCTGGAAGTTTTGAGAGTGGGTTTGAACGAGATCTAGCTCGAATTGCTCGGCATAGCGCTAAGGTCGCTCTGCAAGAAATTGAGCAGAGCGACCTCACTGATGCGTTTTGGGACTTCGGCTTACCTCAACGTTTGGAAACCTCGAGTATCAATAACCCACAGTTCCGTTCATTTTTGGCAGCCCAGGTGAAGGCGAAGGCACAGGCTTTCTTGTCCAAGCACTTCAGTGTGCACGATATGATCGAAATTCAAGGAGACATTCATCATCTCGTTCCGAAGGACTACTTGCGGAAAAATGGTGTGAATGACAAACGTGAATACAACCAAGTTGCGAATTACGCGATGACGGAAACAGCCGTTAATATCCGCATCGGTAACCGTCTACCCGCGGAGTATTTGGGTGAGGTGAAGACTCAAATCGCTAAGGGTGAGCCCACACTCGGAGAAATTGTTACAGAAGCTGAGCTTCGGAAGTCATTCGAAGAAAACGCAGTTCCCGAAAGCCTTTTTGAGGTGACAGTCGAGAACTTCGAAAGCTTCCTGGTAGAGCGTCGTAGATTGATGGCCAAGGCGCTGAAGGACTACTACTTTTCACTCTAATCCGATGTCTTAAGGAACATTGTTCTTCGGAAGACGGTCTTCACTAGCTCCATACAATGTGCCCTAGTGGTTTTAAATGCATTCGAGGTCACGCCTAGACTCGGAAGGGACACCACTAACCCAAGGAGCCACCATGAAGCAGCACCCTTTTCGCCACGTCGTTGTCATGGGAGTATCAGGCTCGGGCAAGACAACGGTGGGGGAAGCGCTCTCGCCGCTGGTTGGGCTGGAGTGTCGCGATGGTGATGATATGCACCCGCAGGCCAATATCGACAAGATGGCGGCGGGAACTCCGCTCAATGATGCGGATAGAGAGCCCTGGCTGAAACAGATTGGTCAGTGGTTGGCGGATAGGCCGGAAGGCGCGATGGTGGGCTGTAGCGCGTTGAAGCGGAAATACCGGGATCTTATTCGCCAGTACTGCCCGGGTGTGGTGTTTGTCCACGTGCACGGGGACTTTGATGTGCTGTATGAGCGCATGCAGCATCGGCCGGGGCACTTTATGCCGGCATCGCTTTTGCAATCGCAATTCGATACCTTGGAGCCGCTGGAAGATGACGAAACCGGCCGGGTCTTTGATGTGACACGGCCGGCGTCGGAAATTGCGGGCGATGCCGCAGCATGGATTAAAGCGGGTACTTAAAGCTGGCGCTAGAAGGCGGCTGCGGCGCCGTACATGACCAGGACTAGGGCGAAGCCGATAACGGAGATGAGCACCTGGTTGACGGTCCAGGTCTTAAGCGTGGTCATGGTGTCCATGCCCATGAGACGGCCGACGAGCCAGAAGCCGGAGTCATTGACATGGGAGCCGAAGACGGAACCGGCGGCGGTTGCAACAACGATAAGAGCGAGCTGGAGCTCGTTGAAGCCACCAGCTTCTACGGCTGGGACCATGAGGGCGGCAGCCGTAGTTAGCGCAACGGTCGCCGAGCCTTGGGCCAGGCGCAGGGCCACGGCGATGAGGTAGCAGGCCAGGATGACGGGGATGCCGAGGCCGGAAAGGGAATCAGCAAGCGCATCGCCAATCCCGGAGGTACGCAACACACCACCGAACATGCCGCCGGCACCGGTGATAAGCACGACCGAGCAGATGGGGCCGAGGGAGGAATCGACAAGCTTTTCCAACGCGGTCTTTTCTACGCCACGGCGCAGGCCCAAGACCACGAGCGCGACGAGGAGGGTAATCAGCAGGGCAATGGGGGTCTGGCCCAGCATGACAAAGAACCGTACCCACGCGGCGTCGGCGTCGATGGTGCCATAGGACGCCAAAGCATTGAGACCGGTGTTAAAGAAGATGAGCACCATGGGGATGAGCAGGATGGAAATCACCGTGGCGGCAGAGGCGGGTTTGTGAGGTTGCTCGTCCTCCGTGAGGAGGGGACCGGCGATGGCATCGGTTACCTTGATGGGGAATTTCTTACCGGAGAGCAGTCCAAAGCGGTAGCCGGAGATATACCAGGTGGGCAGGGCTAGGATGAGTCCGACTAAAAGAACGAGACCCATATCGGCGCCGTAGAATTCGCTGGCTGCAACGGGGCCCGGGTGCGGCGGCAGGTAGACGTGCATGACCGAGAATGCGCCAGCTGCCGGCAGACCGAAGGCAAGGACAGGGCCATTCAAGCGGCGAGCGACGGCGAAGATAACCGGCAGCATCACAATCAGGCCGGCATCGAAGAAAATGGGAAAGCCCATAATGAGCGACGCTAGGCCGAGTGCTAGGGGTGCTTTGGATTCGCCGAAGCGGCGGACCATGGCGTCGGCAAGCGATTTAGCGCCACCGGAAGCCTCCACCAGCCGACCGATCATGGCGCCCAAGCCTACGAGCAGTGCCACCGAACCTAGGGTGGAGCTAAAGCTCTCTGTCATGGTGGGCACGATTCCGTCGAGGGGAATGCCCGCAGCCAGCGCCGTGAGTGCCGAGACCACCAATAGTGTGAGGAAGGCGTGAAGCTTGAAATAGATGACCAACACCAAAATTACGGCGATGGCGGCCACCGCAATGCCCAGCAGCGGGCCGGTCGACAGGGTGGGTTTTCACGTATCCATGGGCGGACTCCTTTTCTAATGCAAACCTTTGAATAACGGCAACGTTAGCAGTAGGCCTGTGTGCCGCCTAAAACAATCGGATGAATGCGACCTACCCAACACGTAGCCGGGTAAAGACAGAAAAATCCCCTAGACACAGTGCTGGGCCTAGGGGAGAGGAGTCGTCGGGCGTTTAGTCGAACTGACCCTGGATAATAGCCGCCGCATCCAGCGGGGTCACATGGTAGGAGATGGGGTTCTGGTTAGCACCTGCCATGAGCGCGCCGGCGCAGGAGTGACCGGCGCCCATCATGTGGCCCAGCTCGTGAGCGATGGTGCCCTGGACTGCTTCTGGGTACTGGGCATTAGGAATCTTGATGAAGACCATCTTGTGATCCGGGTAAGCGGCACCCTGGACGTAGCCATTTGGGTCGGGCTTGAAGATGATGGCGATGGTGTCATCATCAGCCTCAGAAGGCTTAACTTCCTTCAGGGAAGCCTTGCCCTTGAGGGCCTTGTTCCACTCGGCAACCGCGGCATCCAGCTGCTTGCGGTACGGGAAGTTTTCAACCACCTTGTACTCCAGCACGCCATCTTTGAAGTACGGCTTTACGGAGTCTTCATCGTGGAGGATGGAAGGATCCGGGACCGGCTTGCCATCGTTGGCCAACTTGGTGATGGTCTTGCAGGTGCCTGGAGAAATGAGGGAGCGAACTGGGTCGCTCTTGGCGCTGGCGGCCGGTGCGGCGACGGTGCCGAGGATGGCTGTTGCAGCCAAAGTGGCGGCAGATAGCTTCTTGAAAGAAGGCATAGGCAGTGAATTACCTTTCGGTTGATTTTAAGGTTCGCTGAGTGCAATATTCCGAGCAATATCCGTAGTAAACGGCACTGCACGGGCGTCTTATGTGTGCGAGCATATATCAGTTTCTTATCTTCTGCAAAGGGAAAAATAAGAATCTAAGGTGTCAACTGCCTATTTGCTGCTTCTAGTTCAGGCGCTGCCCGGTGGTGGTGCTAAATAGATGCACTCGGTCCGGGTCGGGGGAAACGTAGAAAGTATCGCCCACCGCATAGCGGCCGCGGGCATTGACCAGGATGCCGGTCTGACCGCCCATGCGGGTAGAGGACTTAAGGATGCCATCGGCGGAGCTGCTGCCCGCGGCGTCGTTCAGGTCGCCATAAACGTAGGTCTGGTTACCCAGTTCCTCGATATGCGCGACAGTAAACTTTGCCCCACCGTTGCCGGTATCGCTTAACTGCCAGTCTTCAGGGCGGATGCCCACGGTGACAGTCTCAACGCCATCGAAGTTGTAATTGGCCAAGTTGATGGGGGTAGAGCCGATACGCAGCTCCGAGGAGTTATGGGATAGGTCGTAGATATTCATCGCCGGGGAGCCAATGAATCCGGCGACAAAGACGTTCTGCGGGCGGTCATAAATGGTACGGGTGGTATCCACCTGCTGTAGGACGCCGGCGTTGAGAACTGCGACGCGGTCACCCATGGTCATCGCCTCCGTCTGGTCATGGGTGACGTAGACGGTGGTGGTGCCAAGGCGGCGCTGCAGGTTAGAGATCTGCGCGCGGGTGGATACGCGCAGCTTGGCATCCAAGTTGGACAAGGGCTCGTCCATGCAGAATACGGCTGGCTCGCGCACGATGGCGCGTCCCATAGCTACGCGCTGGCGCTGGCCGCCGGAAAGATTGGCGGGCTTGCGGTCCAGCAAATCTTCCATCTGCAGGATCTTCGCAGCCTCTTGCACGCGAGACTTAATCTCGCTTTTAGGGACCTTGCGGTTTTCCAGTGCGAAAGACATATTCTGCGCTACGGACATATTGGGGTAGAGCGCATAGTTTTGAAAGACCATGGCCACGTCGCGGTCCGAGGGGCTCACCCCGGTGACGTCCTTACCACCGATACGAATGGAGCCGCGGTCGGTGGGCTCGAGGCCGGCGAGCATACGCAGGCTGGTGGACTTACCGCAGCCGGAGGGGCCGACAAGGACCAAGAATTCGCCGTCAGCAATATCGAGGTTGAGGCGGTCAACGGCGGGGCGCTTAGCATCCTTGGAGTAGATGCGGCTTGCGCCATCGAAGGTGACAGTAGCCATGGTTACCTTTCAGAATGTAGTGAGGGGAGGAGGGCGCCAGGGGGAGCCTACTTATTGATGACGGTCTTGACCTGGTTGTCATAAATGGACTGCAGGGTCTTTTGCAGGTCTGTAAGCACCTTGGTGACGTCATCGCGGTTGGTGACAATCTTTTCGAAAGCACCACCAATCTCCTGGTCCGCGCCGGGCAGGAAGACACGGGCATTATCCTGCGGGCGAGTCTCCGGAAGTTGCTTGATGGCGGTTTCGAAGTTCGGGTTTTCTTCCATGAACTTCTTCTGGTCTTTGTTGTCTATCGCGGTGGAGCGCACCGGCATATAGCCCACGTTCTGGGACCAGTAGCAGGTGTTTTCCTCATTGGTGATGAAGTCGATGAGCTTAATTGCAGCCAACTGGCGGTTCTTGCTGATGCCAGCTGGGATGGCAAGGCCAGCACCACCGGTAGGGCAGGCGCCCTCGCCAGTCGGGTTAGGCAGGAAGGCGGTACCGAGCTCGAATTTGGCGGTATCGGTCAGGCCTGCCAGGTCACCGGTGGACAGCACAGTCGCGGCTGCGCGGCCGGTGCCGAACTCCATGGCCATGTCATTGCCCACGTAGGAGTAGCCCTTCTTTTCATCGGTGATGTCTTTGAGCCACTCGACGGCCTTGATGGTCTTGTCATCGGTGAACTTCAAGTCCCACTCATCGGAGTAGGCACCGCCCTTGGACCACAGTGGGCCTTGGAAGATCCAGCCCAGGTAGTCCACGGCATCGCCCCAGCCAAATGGCTTCATCTTGGAATCGGCCGCGGCGAGCTTCTTGGACCACTCGTCCATCTCATCCCAGGACTTCGGGCCGCGGTCAGGCAGACCGGCCTTCTTCCACGCATCCTTGTTGTAATAGAACAACGGCGTGGAACGAGCGAAAGGAAGCGCAAAGTGGCCGCCGTCGTAGTTGTAATCCTCGTAGAGTGGCTGCACATAGGTAGACAGGTCGATGCCGGCTTCCTTCGCCAGGTCATCCACGTTGGCGATCTGGCCGTTGATGGCAAAGTTGTACCACCAGACGTCGGAAAGCACCACGATGTCCGGTAGATCTTGGCCGGTGAGCGCGGCGTTGAATTTCTGTGCAGCCTCTTCGTAGTTCTTGCCGGCATCAACGAGGTTGACCTTGATATCAGGATTCTCCTTTTCAAAGCGGGAGATGATTTCCTTCTCAATGTCCTTAGACGTGCCCGGGTGGTTGGACCACCAGGTCAATTCGGTGACTTCACCATCGCCGCCTTTGTCTTTACCGCCTTGTGGGTTAGTAGAAGAGGTGCCGGCGCAAGCGGCGAGAGTGGTGGCAGATGCGGCTGTGGTAGCAAGGGCGAGGAATGTGCGGCGTAGCATGTAGTTCTCCTGAAAAATCCTGGTTAAGGGGGGGGAAATAAAGTATGTGGAAACGGCGAGCGTGGGTGGGGTAGAAGTCCTTCTATCCCTTGACGGCGCCAGTGGTCAGGCCTTGAATCATGTACTTTTGCAAGGCTAGGAAGATGATCACCATCGGGATGATGGTGAGGATGGTGGCGGCCATAACCGGACCCCAGTTGGTCACGCCATCGTTGTTTTGCAGCATGGTCAGACCCACCTGCAGTGGGGCAACGTCCTCAGTATCGGCCATGAGGAATGGCCACAGGTAGGTATTCCATTCATTGACCATGGTGATGACGGAAAACGCGGTCAGCGTTGGCCAAGAGACCGGCAGGAGCACCTTGGTAAGCAGGCGGATGGGGCCGGCGCCGTCCATACGGGCGGCTTCCACCAGCTCATAGGGCAGGGATAAAAAGTGGTTGCGCATGAGGAAGGTGCCGAAAGCCACGCCGGCCAGCGGCACGATGATGCCCACGAAGGTATTGCGCCAGCCCAAGGAATTGACCAAGGCGTAGTTAGAAATGACGGTGATCTCGCTGGGCACCATGAGTGAGGAAATGACCAACAAGAACACCAGATGGCGGCCTGGGAAGCGCAGGATGGCCAGCGCATAGGCAGAGATGACACCAAGCACAATCTTGATGATGGACAGCACTGCGGTAATGACTACCGAGTTGCGCAGGTAGGTCCAGAAAGGCACGCGGGTGGTGGCATCGGAGTAATTCTCAGTCTCCCATACCGGCGGCAGCCAGTTGACCGGATCCGTATAAATATCGCCCTTGGCCTTGAAAGAGGTCATGAGGATCCAAAAGAGCGGGAGACCAATAAGGAGCAGTACCGCGAGGATACCCAAATAGCCGCCGACGAGCTTGGCGCGACGGGTGGTGGGGGATTCATCCGTGACCATGTGAAGGGTTGAAGTAGCCATAGTGGGTTAACCTCGCTTATCCATGATGCGTACCTGGATCAGGGTGATGATGAGCAGGATCAGGAACAAGATGGTGGCGGCAGTCGCACCGTAGCCGGCGCGGAAGTTGACGAAGGTCTCGTTATAAATCTGGAAGACCAGCGTCTGCGTGCCATTGCCCTGTGGGCCGCCACGGGTCATGACGTTGATGATGTCGAAGACCTGCACGGAGTTAAGAAGCACCGTGATGGAAAGGAAGAAGGTCGTATTGCGCAGCTGCGGCATGGTCACACGCCAGAATTTGCGCCAGCGTCCGGTGCCGTCGATAGCGGCGGCTTCATCCAGTTCCTTGTCTAGGCCTTGGAGCGCGGCTAGATAAATGACAAAGGTATATCCAAGGTTTTTCCACACGAAGGTGAACGTCACCATGAACATCGCCCAACCTGGCACGGCATAGAAATTCGGGGAGTCGATGCCGAACCAGCCCAGCATGTCCTGGATGAGGCCAAAGTTCGGGTCAAAGACGAATTGGAAGGCGATACCAATGGCCGCGCCAGAGATGGCATAGGGCGCGAAGACCACCGAGCGTGCAAAGTTGCGGCCCTTAATGTTCTGGTTGAGCAGCAATGCCAGTGCTAGACCAATGACCATGGAGCCAATGACCGCAAAGAATGTAAATACCACAGTGTTGAGCACGATGGTCTTCGTATCCTCGCGGCTAAACCACTCCACATAATTGTCCAAGCCTACAAAGGTGGAGGTAGGGCTGGAAATATTCCAATTGAAAAAGGATAGCCGGATATTATCCAGCAGCGGCCGGTAAGTAAATACAGCCAGCAGGATCAGGTTCGGCGCTAAAAGCGCTGCGGCCAGCAGCCATTCCTTGTGGCGATTGCGCGCTGCTTTGCGCACCAGCGCCGCAGAATCACTGGGGTTTTCCGTGTGGGCGGGACGGGCGATGGTAGTGCCTGAGTTGCCGCCACTGAGAGAGTCTTCCTGAAAGGTCACTCGGTCAATCTAGGGTGGACGGGTGAAGCCCAGATACATGAAAAACAAACAATCAGTGAATTATTAATGTCCGATGGGTTAAAAGTGGATGCGTCATCAAATTTTTTTAAAAACTCCAGCTCAGCGGGTCGTGGTGCCTGTCTCTTTGCCATAAAACTATGGCTGGCATTACAAAAAATGCCTTGCTTGCCGACGCCCACCTTCCTCCCCCCTCTCTACACTGGCACCCATATTCCACCGCAATTCCACAAGGAGGAAGCAATGTCTGTCCGCACTGTCTGCAGCAACTATGACTCCGTCAAAATTTGGCAGGAGCCACTTTATAAGGACCTGCATCAGCACCCGGAGCTATCGATGCAGGAGGAGCGCACGCTTGGCATCATCAAGGGCAAGCTTGCTGACCTCGGGTTTGAACAAGTGGATGTAAGCGGTGGCGTGGTTGGCATCTTAGAAAATGGTGCCGGGCCAACTGTCATGCTGCGCGCGGATTTTGATGGCCTACCAGTCAAGGAAGACACTGGCCTGGATTATGCCTCCACCGATACCGCCCTTGACTCGGATGGAAACCCCATATCCGTCATGCACGCCTGCGGTCACGATTCGCACGTGGCCAGCCTGCTGGGCATGGGTGCGCTCATGGCGCAGGCCACCGACCAGTGGTCCGGCACCCTGCAACTAATTTTCCAACCGGGCGAGGAAATCGCCGCCGGTGCCCAGTCCATGGTGGATGACGGTCTGGTAGATAAGGTAGCAACTCCCGATGTTGTCCTAGGCCAACATGTTTTTGCTAGCCAATTTCCTGCTGGCACCGTTGCTCTTGCCGCAGGACCCTTCATGTCCACCGCGGTAAGTCTGGATGTCAAGGTTTATGGCCAAGGCTCGCACGGTTCCATGCCACACCTCAGCGTCGATCCAGTGGTGTTGGCCAGCTCCATTGTGATGCGCCTTCAGACAGTCATTTCCCGCGAACTAAGCCCTTCCGAGTTTGGCGTGTTGACCGTGGGTGCTATCAATGCCGGTTCGAAGGCAAATATCATTCCTTTTGAGGCTAACCTGAAGATCAACGTGCGTGCCTATAGCGAGCAAGTACGCGACAAAATCTCCGGCGCTATCGAGCGCATCGTCAACGCCGAGTGCCAGGCTGCCGGTAGCCCTCAGCCTGCTGAATTTAACTATCACGATGCCTACCCGCTTACCAGCAATGATGACGAGACCACGGCGCGGCTCCAGAAAGCCTTCACATCCTACTTCGGCGCCGACCGCGTTCTTACCGCAGAACCCCTCACGGCCAGTGAGGATTTCTCCACCATTGCGCGTGCCTTTGGGGTTCCCTATTGCTTCTGGGTATTTTCCGGCCGCGAAGAGGGAAAAGATGTTCCCAACCACAGCCCGCACTTCGCCCCGCTGCTCCAACCCACATTGCGCACTGGCACCGAAGCACTTGCTGCCGCTGCATTGAGCTATCTGGGCAACGACTAAGCGGGAAACTGTACATGGCCGCACGGTTCTTAAAAGATGTGCGGCCATTGCTGCTGGCATCCGGGCTATGGGGGAGTAGTTCATAGCCGCCAAGTCTGGTGAGTTTTCTCTATGCAAGGTTTTCCTGCGTCCACCGTTTCTTAGTGCAATTAACCGGCAGACCCCTAAAACAGCTCCAACGCCCGGGCCTCACTTGGGGCCGCAGGGCGCTGGAACTGGTTCTCTCTATCTCTCTTGCGTTCTCTCAAACGCATGAACTTAAGATAACTCCCTAGCCTGCTACAGGCCTGCGTTTTACCTGTGAGTATTGTGGTAATGGGGTGGAAATCGCCATATAAACGCGCAGACCAGCCCACGGTGTAAAAGGCGGCGACCTCTAGGTCGATGAAGAACTATTCATAGGGGTGCGGTTCTGCGTAGGATTCTAGGTAAAACTAAAAGTGTGTTCTCGGGCTTCGGTTGGGGTCGAGAAGCCTTTAAATAGGCGCTAAAACCGTGTCAGAGGAGGAGATGTGTCGCAACAATTTGATCCAGAATTGCACCGGCAAATGGGCGTGGAAGCGGATGTTGTCTTGCGGGTGGGAATGCTCCTAATGGGTGCCGGCACTTCTGGTTACCGTGTTTTAAGGGGGATGAAACGCAGTGCGCGAGCTTTGGGGTTTGACCACTTAGATGCCACAGTGGGTTTGACGCAGATTACTTGTACGTTCCACCGCGGGGAATATTTCAGGACAGTGATTGCCCGGCAACATTCTCCTGCGGTTGATGCTTCGCGGATAGAAGCCTTAGAAGACCTGACCCATAATCGGCTCTATGCGGGGATTACTGCCCAAGAATTGGCCGCAAAGCTGGATGTTATTGAGTTTGGAGTCAAAAAGCGCTGGAGCGGTTTAGTTCTTTCTTTTGCCGCCGCGATCGCGTGCGCGGCGTTTGCGTATCTTAACTGTTTCCCGCTAGAAGCGGTGGGGTTGGTGGCTCTAGCGGCGTTTGCAGGCCAGTTTGTGCGGTACACGGTTCTCCACCGGCACGTCCATCAAATCGGGGGAGTAATTGCTGGCGGGGCAACGGCAAGTATCGTTTTCTTCCTTTTAACGGAATTTTTTGGTGCGATAGGCTCAGTGGCTCCGAGTGAATTGTCCTCGGGCGTGGTAGCAGCGGTTTTATTCTTGATCCCCGGATTTCCTCTTTTCTCTGCTTTGATCGACATTGCGCGTTTTGATTTGGACGCAGGAATAGTCAGGTTAGGGTACGCCTTCACTGTTATATTTACAGCGACTTTCACAGTCTCGATGGTTAGCTGGTTGACACAACTTACCCCTGATCCGCCCGCCCCTGCACAGGATATGAAGTGGTTTTTGTTGGCGCCGGTCGCAAGTTTTCTGGGAATTGCTGGCTTTGCCTTTCTTTTCAACTCTTCCCGCCGCATGGTTTTGGTGGCAGCGTGTGTCGGAACGGTGGCAAACGAGCTCCGTTTGATCCTCATTCACGCAGGTACAACTATTTTCTTTGCGGCATTCGTGGGAGGACTATTGATTGGGCTGCTAGGTGCGGTTGCTTCTAAAAAGGCGCGCCTTCCTCGTATTACAACGACCGTTCCGGCTGCCGTGATTATGATTCCGGGGGTGACAATGTTTCGAGCAGTGTTTTATTTGAATGACGGTCAAATGGATCAAGCTTTGGCAAACGTTGCGACAGGAATGATGGTGGTTGGTTCTATTGGCGCCGGATTGGTGTTTTCTCGCCTGCTAACTGATAAGGATTGGGCATTGGGCCGACTTATTGATTTTGATAAAAAAATTCCGCAGAAGCCCTCTACAGCATGAAGTTAGGGTCTTAACTGGGAAAACGCCTGTGGCCCCCACTTCCTTTCGGAACTGGGGGCCACAGGCGTCTCTCTCACTGTTTCCATATATCGGCATGTGCCGCCCTGTGGAAACTGCAGGGGGTTCTCTCTATCTCTCTCATATGCGCTCTCTCAAACGCACGATCTCAGTATGGGGCACTGTGCTGTAGTGTCCATGAGGCTCGGCTGTTGGGTGGCTGTTAATGGCTGGGAGGGGATGGATAAGGCGCTGACAAGCGTAACAATTGTGGGGGAGTGCAATATTGGCGCATAAAAGTGACGTACACCATAAGTTGATTCTGTAGGGTTGAGGGCATGCGCGCAGCGGGCCTGCGCCGTTTTCAACTGCTTGTATAGCTACAGAATTGAGGTGAGGAGCATGTCTCCTCTCACTTCCCAACCCCCAGCCAATGATGCCGTGCCGGCACAGGTGGAAGATACAGAAGAAACAAAACGCCAGCATCGCTCGGCCATAAAGGCAGCGTTTATAGGCACCTTCATTGAGTGGTTCGATTACGCAGCCTATATCTATATGTCCGCGATTATCTCCCGAGTCTTTTTCCCGGAGATGGAAGGCCGCCGTGCCCTGATTATGACGTTTGCGCTCTTTGCGCTGTCATTCTTGGTGCGGCCTTTGGGTGGCATCGTATGGGGTCACTTCGGTGATAAACACGGACGCATCCAGACCCTAACGGTCTCCATTGTGATGATGTCCCTGGCTACCGCGTGCATCGGTTTCCTTCCTGGCTATGCCACCATCGGCTTCGCCGCGTCCCTTTTGCTGCTGCTGTGCCGCATGGTGCAGGGTTTTTCGGCAGCCGGTGAGTATGCAGGCGCGGCCACGCACTTGGCCGAGATCGCTCCGGCCGGCAAGCGCGGCATATATTCCGCGGTGGTGCCGTCCGCTACGGCTTCCGGCTTGTTGCTGGGCTCGCTCATTGCCTCGTTGCTGACGGGCGTGCTCGACGATGCCGCCTTGGATTCCTGGGGCTGGCGCGTGCCTTTCTTGATTGCGTTGCCTTTGGGCATGTACGGTCTGTGGATTCGCCGTCATACGGAGGAGTCCTCCCACTTTGAGGATCAGGATGAACCGGAAGAATCTCCGTTGCGGGAGGTGCTCAAGTATCCCAAGGCCTTGGCCATTGCCTTTGCTGGTGCGGTGCTCAACGCCATTGGCTTCTACGTCATTTTGACCTACCTGCCCACCTACCTCTCAGAAGAGTTGGGTATGGCCGCAACCCCGGCGTTTATAGCGTCCTCTGTTGCCTCCGCATTCTATGTGGGCTTTGCCTTGCTTACCGGCATGCTTTCGGACCGCCTGGGCCGCCGCACGACCATGCTGTGCGCGGCCGCTTTTATGGGCGTGACTATCATTCCGGCCTTTATGCTTCTCGACGGCGCCGGAATCCTCCTCGTCATTATCATTCAGGTCTGCTTGGGTGGCGTGCTGGCGCTCAACGACGGCGTCCTGCCCTCCTTCCTTTCCGAGCAGTTCCCCACGCACGTCCGTCTATCCGGTTTCGCTCTGACGTTTAATACGGCCAATGCTGTCTTTGGCGGTACTGCTCCGATGATCGCCACCTGGCTTATTGATGTCACTGGTCTGCAGCTTGCCCCTGCTTTCTATTTGGTGGCTGCGGCGCTGGTGACTGGAACCGCGGTGCTATTCGCGTCGAAAAAGAATAAGCTGCACCAGTAGCGCTTAAGACAAAAGATAAAACGCCTGCGGCCCTCGGAACCGGAAGGAACCGAGGGCCGCAGGCGTCTCTCTCTACAAGGTGTTTCCATGTATCGGCCTAAGCCGCCCTCTGGAAACTGAGGGGTTCTCTCTATCTCTCTCGTATGCGCTCTCTCAAACGCATGATTTAAGTATGGGGCACGGGGCTGCTACCACAATGGATTGTGCCTGATAGGTCCCTGCTAGTTGCTGAAAGTTTTCTGCTAGCCCATTTGTGACTTAGTAGTCATAACTTTCGGCAGTATTTGCATCCGCGCCAATGCGTTGCAGGTGTGTGCGGCGCTTTAAGCGGATGGCCGGGCGGGCTGCCATGCCGAGGCTGCCCAGGAGGTAGAAGACGGTAGCGACCATCGACAAGCCGGCAAGCGTTAACACCGAGCCGAGGATAAACACCACGGAGATGGCGATATCATTGGCGATGGAAAACGTCTCGTATTTGTTTTTAATTTTGATTTCGTTATTCTGCCCGAGCTTGATTTTTAGGTCGGGGTCCTTTTCCTGTTCTGACATGATGCCTCCCACCTTGCCAGACAGGAAAAGTGCTTGTCGAACCACGTTTTGTGGGATTATTGGAACATTCCCCAGATAGTGGCAAAGAGCACGATAAAGCCCATGACCGCCACGAAATAGTTGGCGGAATCAAGCGGTGGATGCGCCACGCTTGAATAGTTCGTTAAGTATTTCACGTGGGGTTGCGCCGCCGAGGATTTGTCGGGGTGTTTCGTTGAGCTCATTTTGCACCCACGCGACAT
>NZ_JAKRDR010000027.1:0-17160 GCF_022345765.1 Corynebacterium nasorum
ATACGTTGGCGCATATTTGGGTGTTGGTTTGGTCTCGTATGGGGGTTGGCAGTGTGGTTGGTGTGGGGTTCGCGGTGACGATGATGACGATGATTCCCACTTGGTGGCAGTTTTGCATCGCCTTTGTAGCTTTTGCGATTTTTATTTCTGTCTGGGGTGCTGGCGTATTCTTTTTGTCTTTTGTTTGGAAGTATTCCTGGATTTCGTCGAAGATAAAGATTGCTAGGTGCTGGTTGTCGTTTTTCTCTCGCCAGTAGTCGATGCCGTCTTGTAGACGTTGTTGTTTTAGTTCTTCTAGTTGTTGTAGGCTTTTGGCGATTTCTGTTGTGTCGCCGGCTGATCCGTTGAAGTAGAGTACGTGAGCGTTTGGCCGTACTGCGTCCATGATTCCTTTTAGGAGTGTTGTTTTCCCGGTTCCGGGCTGGCCGGCGACTACTATGTTGGAGGTTGTTTCGAGTTGCAGGTGGGCTTTCTTTTTTGTTTGGGTGTTGCGACCTAGTGTGAGTAGGTCGGTATTGGGGTCGTAGGTCATTTTTCCGGGTATTGATGTAGAGTTTGGAATTAGCGTTGCTATTTGTACTAGTTGATTTGAGATTTTGATTCTGGTTGGGATTTTGAGGATATCGTCAAGTTGTCGGGTTTTGGCTAGCAGTTCCCACCATTCTTTGTCTTTTGGTGCTATTTTAATCCAGCCTTTGGGGCTGATTTCTGTTATTTTTACGTTTGCTTTGTATTCGACTGCTGCTTTGCGTTTGGCTAGGCGACGTACGGCTGGGTCTCGATATCGGGTGAAAAAGTAGATTTGCCGTGCGGCTATTACGAGTAGGGTTGCTATTGCAATAGTGCTTAGTAGGGCAAGTGCAATATTGCTGACTTGGTCTCTGAGTGCGTCTAGGTGTGGTGTGTTGAGTGGGTTTGTCGGGGTTTTTGTGCTCATTTCAGGGTTGCCTTTCGGTGTTATTTAGGGTTGAGCTTTAGCCTACTAGTTTGGCATGGTGTTGAGCGGATGATGGGTTCGTCGGTTAGGCTTGCTGGTGTTCACTTCCCTGAGACTGTATTGACTGTGGTTTGATTGGTTTCGGGGTAGTGAAGTTTCGTTTTTGTCGATTTTGGAAGGTATTGCTGTGCTGTATTTTTTGGCTGAGCACGGTTCTGACCCGAACAATACGTGGTGGGGCATCGTACCTATTTTGCTTGTTGTTGTGCCGCTTGTTTTTTGGTTTTGCGCTGTGGTGTCAATTGTGCGGTCTGGTTTTGGTTGGGGCGTTAAGCTTTTGTTGGTTTTGGCAGCACTTGCGTATCCGCTCATTGGGCCTCTGCTGTGGTTTTTTGCTGGTCGGGGCACGGAGTTTAAGACACAGCTAGATGTTGGGCGTGGCTGAAATTATTTCGTTGCTGAGTGATTTTGAGGAGTAGGTTTTAGGTATGAGTAAGTTTAGTGAGTATTTTACTGCTGGTGTTCTTGGTGGGTTTATGTCGTTTGCTGGTGTGTCACATTTGACTCATCAGCGTGAGGAGTTTCAGGCTCAGGTTCCTGATTGGTTTCCTGGTTCCAAGGATGCTGTTGTTGTGGCGTCCGGTGTAGCGGAGATTGTGTTAGGGGCAGGTTTGTTGCTGTCGCGGCGCCGTCGCGCTGATTTTGGTGTTGCGTTGGCGGCTTTTTATACCGCTATCTTCCCTGGGAATATTGCTCAATATGCGGAGCGGCATAATGGGTTCGGGTTGGATACTGATACTAAGCGCTTTGTGCGTCTGTTGTTTCAGCCGGTGTTGATTGCTGGGGCGTTGCATGCGGCTGGGCTGCCGGCCAAGAAGTAGGGATTTGATTGTTGTGCCTTGTTCCAGTCGTGAGCTGGTGGCCTGCGCCTCGGGTGTTGCTCAGAGCTGTTCTAACTTTCAATGCTTAATGGTTAGTTACAGGGTGAGGTGGCTACAAGGCTTGGTTAAAGCGACGAATGCCCCCAACGTGTGTTGAGGGCATATTGTGTCGTCGCGTCGACGATTATAGCACACAGCGTGACAATCACCAGCTGGAATGCCGCCGAGCAGGAGGACACCCAGTTTCTGGTGGGGTCACTTTGAAACCTAAGCGTTCTAAAGCATCCATCGCGACGGCGGGGTTATCTCGAACAGATGCCTGGAGTTGAATGTCAAACCACTTTTCTCGAGAATCTTTCAGCGCTACCTCCCAACCGTTCTTTCCTCGAAACCCGCATTCCTGAATTACGAAATACAGGAATTCCTCAAGCGATGGCCGGAATCGATGGCCCCCTACCGGTACATGGAGTGGGCTTATGTCTCCGTCTTTCCGTTTATCGGTTTTACTAGTCCGTCCATTTTTCATTAGGGCTGGGCTAAGCAGCCCCCAATGCCCGAAAAGTGAATATGGGCAGCTGGAACCCGCTCCTTGTTGCGCTCGTATTCAAATTTGATTGCAGATTGTGTATGGACGCGGATTGAATAATCACTGTGTCTAACAGTCAGGTACTGCCCACTTCGGTCACTTTGCAGCTTGTAAGTAACAGCTAGGGTATATAGATCACAGGTGCTGAGGCATTCGCATTCTTCAATGCTTGAGGTCCCCCGACCGTAATGCAGCGGTGCATGAAACGAAATGACGTAAACGCCAGACTGGTCATTTACGTCAAGGTGTTTCTTGAATTGTGATTCCCGCAGCGGCAACGCTGCCATCAATATTGCAAGCACTTCGGAAGCGAAATCTTGTGCTGATTTGTCGCTGAATTCTCGTTGCGTGACTGAGCTACTTGTCAATGTCGAGCATCATTTCTACGCGACGAAGTTCGTCATAAAGTTCACGTTCTTCCGTCGAAAGGCAACCCATTGAAGCCAAGTCACGAAGGTCTCGGAGGCTGATCGGAGCGCCTTCAACTGAGGAATATGCACTAGTAAGTTGTCTCGAAAGCTCATCGTGGCGACGGTACAAATCTTCCGGTGTGTGGCGCCTGATTGTAAGTGACATTTTTAGGACCTCCTCTGCTTCAAGTATGTCTGAATATAGTCTGTGGCACGGACATTGGGTACCAGCGGGTCATGGTCGCATTTCTCGATTTTGCTTCACTCCTGCTTTTTGTAAAGCAATCTCTGCACGTCATTTAGCAAATACCGGTTAGTTCCGTTGATTGTCCTTTTCGAATTTTTTCTCTTTCTGCCTATTTCCGCAGTAGTTCGGGTGTGATTTGATACCCCTGTTATCTCAACCTGTAGGTGAGGGTTTTGCTGTGAGCCAGACTTCTTGCGGGTCCTTTATGGGTTCTGGTGGTCGAGTTCGGTTTTGTGCCTTGTTCTGGTCGTGAACCAGTGGCCTGCATCTCATTGGTCAGTTACTGAATTTGCCGTTTTAGTGGTCGTTGAGTCAGGCAACAAGGCTTTTGAAAGCGACGAATGCCCCCAACGTGTGTTGAGGGCATATAGTGTCGTCGCGTCGACGATTATAGCACACAGCGTGACAGAAATTCAGGCATCACTCCGCGCAAAGTATCGTGCATGAGTGTTCCGTAAAGATTCCATGGAGTTCGCCCTGACTGTGACAATTTCAGTGTCTCGGCTTCTGCGAATTCGCGAGCGATGTATCCGCTCTTCTAACGCTGCCTGAGCATCCACATACGACGTCACAGAGACTTCGCCTGACGGCCTATGATATTCAATGAGATAGGAAGTCACTGCCACTCCTTTGCCTTAAGCTTCTTCACCAATAGAGCCAATTGAATCAGCCAATTGCTTCAGTTGAACAACCAATTTGTCGTCAAGTTTATCAATATCCAACCTGACATCTTGATATGGACCGCAGTCTACCCCTTTCTTACGTATATCGCTGTCTATCTGACGAAATAATTTTGCTTTCTTTTCTTCGAGCTCCTGTATCGCTTCTGCAATATCCTGCGCCTTATCTACCAGCATCTTGTAGATTTCTGGCGCACCATCAGGAAGTTCGCTGTACCGATGGACTCGACCAAATTTATCCCCGATCACCTCATTTAAATTTGCCCAAGCTGCCTGCGTCTTAGTTCTTAACTGAAGCTCAACACGCCCCGCAGGAGCAGTCAAGTGAAGATGTATTGCACGATATCCATACTGGGAATCTTTTAAATAGTTTCTTTCTTTTACCGCTGCACCTTCGGTCTCAAACCGGGCCTGCAAGACGTCAGAAATTTCTGACAAACAATCCAAAGAACAGTCAAGGTCCAAACGACACCCGGCCAAATCCTGGACACGGCTGAGTTTTGTACTAAGCCGATCAAGCTTATCGGCTATGGTGTCATCAGTTTTTACCCGATGACTGGACTCGATTGGAGGTTTAATTCGATAAGTCTCGCCATGAAAATCCTCGCTTTGAGAGAACTCCTCAACCTCTTCTAAAGCAATTGTAATAACGGTTTCATTTAACTTATCGAACCATGCCATTACTTGAAGATAGTCATCTTCATTGAGCTCCCTCCTACCTCTAATCCCTTCTCCGATACGGTTTATGGTGCCCTTTGAGAACGGGTGTTCTTCGTTAAGTTTCACGGACTCTCTTTACCTATTGTAGAACTTCACTCAATGAATAGATATTAACGTTTCCCTGTTCTTTTTTCGCGTATATAGCTCCCCGCTCAACCCATTTCCGCAGTAGCTCTGGGCTTACGTTGTGGCCTTGTTGTTGGAGTTTGTAACAGATGGTTCGTGCGGTGGGCCATGCTTTTGTTGTGTGTGGTGTGTGCCTGTCTTCTGACTGCGTGTGGGCTTGTTCCAAGGGTTATTCTTTCTCCGTGTGGTTGGTGGTGAGGTTAGTCATCGTTGCTCCGTGTGGTTGGGTAAGGGTTATTTGTCTGCCCAGAGTTCGTAGGCGTGGTCTTGCCAGGGGTCGTATTCGGGTTCTTCGTCTGGGTTGGGTTCGTTGGCATCATCGTGGGGCCATGCGTAAATCATTGGGTAACTCCTTAGATATGAGAAAACCCGCTACGCTTTTGGTAGCGGGTTGAGGGGGTAGTCTATTTATTTGTGTTCGGGCAAAAGATAAATTCCACGAACAATGCCGTAAACAAGACCTATTACCTCGACGACGATGGAGGTTAGGTAGGCGATTATGACTTGGTCGGATAAATAGAAACCTTCAGCGTCTGGTTTATGTGGGCCGTTAGCAATTTCGTAGAGAAAGATATGTGCAACTACAAGCTGTCCGATAAGTATTGTTAAAAAGGTTTTGGCGTAAATGGTTCGATATCGGGTGTCAGCTTTGTATCTGTCTTTTTCTAGCTCTTCACGCGTTGGGCGGTGATCCTTTTTAGGACGCCGGTCGAAGACTTTAGAAAGCCAGCCTGGCATCCATGATGGGTTCTGCTCTTTGAAGCTGGTTGGAAAGTTTGTTTCATCTATGCCATGTGTGCCTTCGGTGTTCTTTTCTTCCTCGGAAATTTGAGGTTGTTGTGGGCTTGGGTCTTTTGCAGAGGAGCTGTCCATTACACTAATCCGAGGCTATTAAGCCTGATTCCCATGGCGTCTTTCGACACATTGAAGGTACGCGCCAGGATTCCGACGTCTTGGATTTGTACGAACTTGTTTTTTACGGCCTCTGCGGGCATCAACAGTGCTGCTGCGAATCTGTTGGCGTAGATTTCTTCGATGTCCGTTCCGGTTGACGCAAGCGGTCCTCTATCTCTCCTCTCCTTTGGAAGATTTCGGCGCAGAGTGTCGTAATAGTGACCAAGCTCGTGAGCTATGGTAAAGCGTTTCCGCTCGGGTCCGTGCCATTGGTTAACTACGATGAAAGCGCCTTGGTCGTCCCAGTCTAGGTAGCCTGAGAGTTCGCGGGGGAGGTCGTATTCGTAGACTTGAACGTCGTAGACTCGTGCAATTTGTTCTGGGTCGATGGGTAAGTCAGCGACTCCTGCAGCGTCAGTGTAGGAAATGGTGATTGCTTGGTTTGCGTCGGCTGCTGGGGTGAGGGGTTCACCTGTCTCGAGCCGTGGAATGACTGGCATCTCCTTTGGCTCCTTTGCGCATTAGTGGGATTCTGTTCTTCTTTCTATGAATTTTACAGTTTTTGGTGCAATTTGAAAATGCTTTAGGCGGGACTTACTAGGCGTCATCGCCTGGTCCTTTTAGTAGTTTTATGAGGTCTTCGACTTCCATAATTGCCCATTGTTTTTCGGGGTTGGTTGTGCCGCGTCGTTTGGCTATTACGAGTCCTACGTGGGCGTCATCATTTTCGGCTTCTTGGTGGGCTTCTTTGGTCCACTCGGCTAGGTGGACTCTGCCGCCATAATTTTTGGTTTCTATGACGATGCGGCGGTTGTGTGAGTCTCGGACGTTGGCAACGTCCCCGGTGTCGCGTGCTCCCGTGCGGACCTTCCTGTCTATGCGGTCGTCGAGGTTGTCACGGAGGAAGTCGCTTATGAGGCGTTCAAAGCGTGCTCCGGCTTGTTTGGCGCTGTTTCTGTTTCGTGACATTTGTGGCCTTTCTGCGGCGCTGGTTCGTATTTCTGGGGTGTTTGCCCACAGGCGTTGTGTTTGTAGCTCTGTGGGGCTCCTAGGGGGTGTTTTGGGGTGGTTGTGTGTCTTCTTCTGGGGCGGGTAGGCGGTTTGGGTTGATTCCTCGTTTGAGGCGTTGGAAGAACTCCTCAGGTTGCATCTCCACCTCTGGGGGTTGTTGTTGGGCGCGGTGCCATCCGGCGCGGGCTATTTCGACCACGTCGTGGCCTTCGGGGTCTTGGGTTTCGTCGATGCCGGACCAGTGTGGCGGTGGGATGACTTTGTCGAGGGTGAACTGGTCGCCGTAGTTGCGTTTGGCGCGGGCTACGCGGTGTTTCCACCTGTGGGCTTCGAGGATGTATTTCTTTGATTCGTTGCGTTCCCACTGTTTGATGACTTGTTTAGCGGCGTTGATGATGTCCCAGGGGCCGGCCATGGTGTCGGTGTGTGTGGTTGCTGCCCAGTAGCGGATTGCTTCGGGCCATACGTCTTCGGGGACGTTGATGGTTTCTAGGACGTCTGCCCAGACGTTGAGGACGATGGGGTCGTCTTTGGGGAATTTGTTGGGGGCTGCTGCGGAGCCGTAGGCGATGATTTGGGATGCGAGTCGCATGTTTTCGGCTTGTGGCATGGGTGTCTCCTAGAAGGGCGGTTCGAGTTGTTTCGTTCCGGTGGGTTGTGGTTTTTGTGCTTCT
Source organism: Corynebacterium nasorum (assembly GCF_022345765.1). Taxonomy (NCBI): domain Bacteria; kingdom Bacillati; phylum Actinomycetota; class Actinomycetes; order Mycobacteriales; family Corynebacteriaceae; genus Corynebacterium; species Corynebacterium nasorum. The sequence continues at coordinate 7,167 of NZ_JAKRDR010000027.1, forward strand.
TGGGCTTCGAGTTCGCGTGCCATGCGTTCGCCTAGTTCGATGTAGCGCTGGGATTTGGATTTTTGAGGCTGGCCGGTGGTGTTTTGTTTTTGTCGGCGCATCCAGACTCGCCATGTTGCGTCCCAGTCGGCTTTCCGTGCCTTGGCTCCAGTGATGGAGTGCCAGTAGTCGCAGAAGTTCTCGTGTTCGGTGGCGAGGTCGAGGTCTGGTCGTTCTGTGCGGATTTTGTTGACGGTCTCCGGTTTTGGTTCCCAGCCTCTGGGGAGGGGGTGATTCTTTTTGGGTTTGGTGGTTGTGTCTGGGCTGGGGCCACCATCCGCTTTTGCGGTGGTGGTCTCTACTACAGAACCTTTAGGTTCTGTGGTCGGGCCGGGTCGGGTCGGGGCGGGGCGGTGTGACACCGTTCTGTGACTCACAGCGATGTCACGTTGACCTGTCACATGTGAGTCACGCGTGACATTTTCGCGTTCTCCCTGCTCTTGGCGTTTTCGGTAGCGCGATTTGCGTTGCCTTTCGGCGGCTTCTTCGCGCTCTTTTAGCTTCTGTTCGCGACTGGGTTGCCACCCATTCCAGTCGTGAAAGCGGAACACTTTCGCACCGTTTTCGGACCTACCTTCAACCCAAATGCCCGCAGAAACGAGCGCATTTATTTGAGATTTCGTGCCTTTAAATCGTTTGACTTGGCTTGCCGGGATGACTCCGTCGGTTAGATGTTTGCCGCACCATGCGCCCGATTTAGTCCACAAACCGATAGCAGCGTTAGGCACGTCAAGAAACTTCGGATGGTCGTAGAAGCCATCGTCAACCTTGAACCAAGTCATCGTCTTGTACCTCCTTTTCTATGGATTGGAATAACTGGATTAATGCATCGAGGAAGTCCGGCCTAGCGCAGTACACGTCTTGGGATTCCAAGTAGGCGCGCATGTCCTGGCGGGCACGGTGGTCAGGGTCAGTCATGGATAAAGTCCGTTGGGGTTAGAAATAGACCCCGCCTGTGGACTATTGAGGTCCTGAACAAAACGGGGTTATGTGGTGGGGTCGACGAGGACGGTGGAGGTTGCTTTGAGAGTGAAGCGTCCGTCTCTGGTGGCCCCGTGAACTGTGCCGTCGTATTCGGCGGCGTAGGTGATGCGGTCGGCAATCTTCTCTGGGTCAAAGGTAGAGGGGAAAAGAACCACCCTTTTGCCCTTGTATTCGGGAAGTTCGGCGGCTTGAATCTTTACATACCCCATTTAAAATGGTGGCTCCTGATTCTGCTGTCCCGATTGTGCCGGCGGGGTCGACCACGCCCCGCTAGCAGCGGTTTGTCCATTCTGCGCGGCGTTATCCCACGACTGCTGCGCCTGGCTGGGCTGCTGCTGCGGCGCGGTAGGAAGCTTGTAAAAGCGCGTAGCACGGAACTCGACCTTGCTGCGCTTTTCACCGTCCTTGGTTTCCCACGAGCGAGTCACAAGCTTGCCAGTAACCGCAACCTGGTCACCCTTTTTCAAATCAGCGGCCATCTCAGCCCACGGGGTGGGATTCTGCTTATTGCCTTGCTCGTTCCAGATGGTTACATCTAGGTACATGCTGCGAGTCTTTACCCACTGGTTCTGCTCCTGGTCAAACCTATTGTCTGAGCTAGCTAGGGTGAAGTTAGCCACCGCGGCGCCCTGCGGGGTGAATCGTAGTTCTGCGTCGCGTGGGAGTCCGCCGGTGAGTGTAATGAGGTCAATCATTTATTTGTTCTCCTGCAGTTCGTTCCAGCGGTCGCGGCCAAGGTTGATTACTTTTTGGGGCACATCACTTTCTTCGCGGATTTCGTTCATGAAGTCGGTGACTGCCTCAGCACTAGTCAGCTCTGCGAGTGCGGCTTTTACATCCCGCACGAACTGGTCATCTTCCGGTTCCTGCTCGGGCTCCTGCCGCATCTTTGGTGCCGGCGCGGAGACTGCTTGAGCAGCTACATCCTGACGAGTAGCGTTCATCTTTACCGGCTCCAATTCCAGGTCCTCGGCAGCGTACTTAATGCCCAGAAGAACGTTAGGGGCAAGGCGGCGAGACACTTCCGAAGCGGCCTTGGCGTACAACATGGCCTGCGGGTCGGTTTGATATCTCTTATTAGAGGTATAGCCCGCCTTCTTAGCACGGTCGATAGTCCACGTGGACGACTCCTGCTCCCCACTCGGCGCCACGCCACGCACCGTTACAGACTCATCACTGGATTCCACTGTCTTGAACTTATAGCCCTTGCCCTTAAGCAAAGCCACCATAGTTCGAGCGTAAATAGCTGGCTGCCCATGAATGACGAATACTTGCTGCAAAGCCTGTTGAGGCTTCAGCCCAAGCTCGGCACCATAAAGGATTGCGGCAGCACCATCATCAGGCTTACCGCGAAAAGTCTGTGGCACCATCTGGGTATTACATAGGACAGTCGCCAATTTATGTGCGGCATCCATAGCTTCAGCCTGGCGCATGAGACCGCTAAGTCCATTATCACTGAGCTCAGGCATAGAATCGTTGACAGTATCAAGTTGATTATTCACTGTTAGATGTTCCTTTCGTCGTCGAATCGGTCGAGGGTGATTTCTGTGAGTGTGAGGGCGGTTTCCTCATCGTGGCCGCGGGCGGTGAAGCACTCCATGAGGTAATGTGCCTGGTCGGCAAAAGCAGTCAGCGCCGCATAGTTTGCTTCTGTCACGGTGCGTGCGACTTCGAGTCGTCGCCGCGGCATATCACTCGGAATTGGAGTCATAGTTTCTGGCGCTCCTTGTCTGCTTGGTCGTGGATTTGTTGGTAGAGGTCACGCATTTCTGGGAACGTGTCTCCGTGGTCGCGCATCCAGTCGAAGGCTTCGCATTGTGCTCTGTTTAGGGCGCGGTTCTTTGCCCCCTTGCTTGGTTCTGTGGTGTAGATGCTCATTAGTTGACGACCTTTGTGAGTCGGAGGCGTGTGGAGCCTCGGCGGGTTTTGGTGTTGAACTCGGCGTAGAGGTCCGGGTGGGCGGTCTTAAACGCCTTAGAGTCGAATGTCTTAGAATCCTTGGTGGTGGACACACTCACCTTGTAGCCGGCGTGCGTACCCGCGTAGGAATCACCGAGTAGTTTCAAAAGGTCTTTCTTGTAGGTCTTGGCTAGGTCAGACCAGCTGGCGGGTTTTTCTTCCGCGTCCGCTAGTTGCGCTACGAGGCCTTCTACCTCGTCGGCGTCTTCTAGGCTGGTGACCTCACCCATCCAATCCGGGGTAGTGCCTTCCAGCCAAGCGAACCACTCGGCGGCGGTGCGTTGCATGCCCTCCACCACCTTGGGGTCATAGTGGATTACCTGATATTCGTACCCGTCCGGGGTGAACTCGCCGTCCTGCTCCTGGTAGTACTCCACTAGCAGCACGCACGCCTCGGCGCCCGCATGCCACATGTTTGCCTGCACCTGCAGGTAGTACCCGTCGGGGCACCAATCATGCCAATACCCACCAGTGAACGGGTGTTTAGCGGTTTTAATCTCACCAATGACCTCCCCGTCCTCACTGAAAAGGTCTGGGGTGCCACACAGGCGCTCATCATCTTTGTTGATGATGATGGTTTGCGGGTCCGCGTTGTACACAAGACGCGAATCAACCTCCACCACAAGCGGCGCCAGCACGGGTTCGCGGGCAGTGCCCCAAACCGTGTAGTCATTACCGCCCCACCGCTTCCCTGTTTCTTTCTGCTCGCGCAGCTCCTGCCACTGTCTAGCAGTCCTGCTTAAATGCAGGTCCCTTAGCTCCGTTGAGGTGAGGTGCTGACGGCGGAACTCGAACCACTCATCATTATTCTCTGGTTTGAATGTCCTCAATTTAGTTCTTCCTCTTAAAAATCGTGGTGCCCTTATTCGACTCACGCAGAACTTTCTTCGCATTCCTCGCATGGCGCTCACAGAACCGGAACCCAACCCCTACACCAGGAATGTCCTCACCCTCAAGTAGGCAGTTCGCATAAAGGCAGCGGTCCCGCTGCTCATAGCAGCGCTTGATATACTCCCTCGCTGCCCTCACCGTCTGATACCTACGCGGCGCATCCCCAAGGTTCACCACCCACTCCCCCTTATAGAGGACAGGGCGAAACTTCTGGTATGCCTGTTCTAACGTGATTCCTACATCCATACTGGCGGCACCGAAATAACCCAATGGAAAACAAATCCAACCATGCCGCCAAACACGCCAGTAGCCCAACACAGGCGAACCCGCTTAGCGGCAACATCCTGCCAATACGCCAACTCCTTATACGTCGGCTCCCAGCGCTCCGAGCGATTACTTACGCACATGACAAAACCTCCTCTCATAAGCAGAAATCTGGCCGGCCACACTATTGGCACCACTAGCAAGCGTGAGAATTTGACGACGAGTCTTCTCAGGAAGATGAGCAAGGTTGTAAATCGTCTTCAGCCGAGCCTCAATATCCCTCATATAAGCCTTCGCCTCAGAAGCTGTAATCTGACGCATCATCTACCTCCAAATCATGACAAAAGTTCGATTAGTTCCTTGGAACATGCGTTTTATAAAACCCATTGGTTCTCCCCCATCAAAAAAGCATCACACCACTCAGACTTGACGCGATACGTACGCCCGGCCTTCACCGAACGCAATTCTTTACGCTGCAAAAATCGATACACCGTCTCCGGATGCATACCCATATACTCAGCAGCTTCCTTCGCGGTAAACCATTTCCTGATACAATCCATAACGCCCTTTCTGGAAAGAAGAGATTGAATCACGGGTAAGGCCCCTGCACTTCTCAGTTCATGCAGGGGCCTTCACCCATGAAAACTTCCGAAAAATAAACGGGGATGCAGGTGCAGCAGAGCGCAGCAGCGGCAAGTGCCGGAAGCCGCCAAATCCTGGGATACTGCCCTTGAAGCGGTCAGTGTCCAACCCGCCCTTAACAACCCCTAGTGCGCAGCCGGGGAGTTGCACCCCGGTGGTCTTTTGTAAGCACAAATTTCTTTAGCCCCTGTAGTAGGTACAAGAAAAATGTGAATAGTTACTCCTCTGCGCTAGTACGCCCCTTCAGGCCACCTGAAGAGGCCAGATAAAATGTGAAAGCATGAACGCGTTCGAAATAATCTCCACACTCATCGCCGCAGTCTCCGCCGGCATCGCACTCTGGCAAGCAATAGACGCATCAAAATCACGCAAATCAGCAGAGACTGCACAAGCCGAAGCCGCAGAAAGCTCCGACCGAGCCGCCCGCAGCGCCGAACAAGCCGCAGCAGAACAACGAAAAATCGCCGAAGCACAAGCAGCAATCTCCGCATACACGCAGAAACTCGCCGCAGCGAACTGACGAAACGTCACCCTGCACCACGAGAGCAAAAAGAACTACGCCATCGCCAACGAAACCGGTGAAATCATCACCAACGTCAGCATCAACCCAACCAGAGACGACCAAGCAGCCACCATGAGCGCTGAAACCGCCGCCGCCCTCGACCACGGAGACGTCATCGAAGTACTCCTTGGCTTCCAGGGAAAATACGTCCTACAGTGGACAGACAGCGAAGGTAAACAGCAGCAAAAAGCAGCAATTGCTAATGCCGATTGATGTGGTTGACATAGATAGCGCACCCCGCAGAAATCAAGGCACACGCCGAAATAATAATCGGAGCAACCATACCGAAACACCTCCTCTCCACAATCAACTATCCGCCTCACGGTGTGTGAGGCCAGTGCCGCGCCCAGGACTTGCACCCGGGGAGTAGCTCATTCACGGCCTAGTGTTTTACGTCCTTGGTGGTTCCCTCCCGCTTACGGCGGGGTTCCTGCCTGTCGGCTTGGCCAATGCTTCACGGACACGTCAACGTGGTTCTTGGCCCAGTATCTTCTATCAGGACAATTCACTAATTCAGTTCTCTGTACAGCTCGGGTCTTTCGACCCTGTGCGCTACCGGGGCCACGCTCCCCGGGCGGACTACCTAGCGCTTAAAGTCCCGTGACGTTATTAACGGGTATTGATACACCCTCGATGTGACGAAAAGTGACGATATTTCAGCGCCTGCTGAGTCGGGCTAAAATAAACTCATGGCAATAACTGCACTCATAAGCGCAATAACCGGACTTGCCGCACTACTACTAGGAATCAAACAATTCCAACACGCCCGCCAATACGACGGCGCACACCAAATAGCAATGGGCTTCAGCAACTACGGAACCCCCACCATCGCCTCAGGAATGAAAGAGCCCATTGACGAAATCGAAATACAACTCCACTACCAGGGCTTCCAACCCCTCTACGGAGTCAAGATGTCCCTCCTCTGAGACAATGGCGAACACTGGGACCTCTACCCCGAGACTCAGCTTCAGCCTGGAGAAAAATTCGGCCCGAAGGTTCTAAAAATACCGTGTAGCGACCTGGATAAAGTACACCTACATGTCGCATGGCAGACTCCACATCCTGCCATTCTGAAAAACAAGATTCGGTATCAAGCACTCCGGATGAACCTGGCTCAAGAGGCTCAACAATGGCGATGGCGTCCATTCGAACACCTCCATCGGCGCCGGCACTCGCCACTCGGAAAGTGGAAGGCAATTCATAATTCCCCAACCGACCAACAGAACTTCCCCGGCTGGCCCCACGGCCCCGCAGCCAAGACCATAGACTGGTAAACATCAACAACACTCCTCTAAACGCATTCGACCAATACCGCCCACACACGTGGCTTTTACATATGCGCTAGGCGTAGTACTCATCCCACACCTGCTGCATCAGCTCCCGGTCGGCCTCGGTGTAGCCGTTAACCTGGCGCACCTGACCGTTAGGCAGGGTAAGGTCATACTTTTCTGGTTCGCGTCCCTTTTCCAGCGTGTACAGTGCCTTCATGCGCTTACCGAACATCGGCGCCACGGACTTCATCTTCTTGTTGGACAGGTTCTTCGACTTCAAAAAATCCGCCGTGTACAAGGGCCGAGTCTCCGGGTCCAACTCCGGCACCTCACCCAAACCACGAGCGAGTACAATCCTCGCCTTCGCCTCCAAATGGTCAGAATGAATCAAACCCTTCGCCGCCTGACACAACTCCATCCGCATCTGAGACTCACGCATCAAAGCGTTAATCTGGTGCTCGGCCTGTACCAGTTGATTTTCCATAGCCACAAAGGCCTTAATGAGGTTCTTCTTGAAATCAACCACTATCGGCGTATTGCGGAACAGGGTCATTGCGAACATCGCTTGCTCACGATTCAGGACCGCAATGTTGGTCTTTTGCGCTCCGCCTGCGGTTTGGCGGGTTCGCGTTTCAAACGCGACCCTTCCAAACTCTTCGAAGTCTGCTAGGTTCTTACGAATCGTTTCCAGTACGTTCTTGTGCTGAATCCCAACGCCGCTGGCGATAATCTCCGAGGTGGTGGTTAGGGTTCCATCATTGTTGGCATGAACCAGTTGGTTGTCCATTGTGATACTGTCCTTTGTGAGTGGTATTTTCCTTAGGCTTGGTGTTCCAGCACCGGGCCTTTTCTATGCGGTGAGTGCTTCTAGGTCGTCGGCTATGAGGATGCGTTCTGGCCTAGCGCCGAGGGCCGCGAGTGCTTGAAGCACGTCTGGTTTGGGTGTTCGTGTGCTTAGTGCGCGTCCCCAGGTTGAGCGGGACACGTTGGTGCGTTGTGCTAGTTCGACTGTTGAACCGATTCGGTTTATTTTTTTAACGCGTTCCACTTCGTCCAGACTGATTAAGAACTGAGCCATTTTGTTTCCTCCTTTCACTCGGTTGATTTAATATTGAACCACTGTCCGCATAATGTCAATAATGTGATTCACTATGGGGGCACTCATTTAGCGTTCGTAAAGGCAGGAATGGGTTGCGTGCGTCAAAATTGACGCACTAAGATGTAGACATGATTGATTACCGGGACTGGTATAAGTCCGCAACAGGACAACGCGTAACAGCAGAAACAATTGGCAAACTCATCGGAGCATCACGCCCGACCGTGACTCGCCGCCTCACCCAAGACGGACTCACCGCTGACGAAATAATCAAGGTCAGCCGAGGACTGCACGTAAACCCCATCGACGCGCTAGTAGACCTCGGACACGTCACCGAAGCCGAAGCCATGAGCCACCTAGACAACAACGGCAAACTATTGGACACCACTGAGGACGGGGAACTAGCCATCGAACTGGCACGTCGTCTCAACCCCGCTACCCGCGCTAATGAGATAGACGAGCTGGCTTCTCGTCGTGCGGGTGCCCCCGTGTCCGATGATGATGATTCAATGCCGTTGAGTGCGGTTGCTTATAGCGGCCCGGACGAAGACGCGGAAAGGAATGATGCGGATGACGATTAGCGCGGTAGAGCTGCACCTCCTCGCGGAAAGCATGGGCGTGCAGCTACAGCGCCACTCGGGCGGGCGCCCCGGCTGGTACGACCACCACCGACGGATAATCAGCACTCGACGCGGTCAATCCATCAGCCAATACAAAAGCGTCCTCGCCCACGAACTCGGCCACGCACACTACGGTGACACCCCAACCGGCAACGGCCACTATGACCAACGACAAGAACAACGAGCCGACGAATACGCCGCCCACCTACTCATCAATCCAGCCGACTTCGAAGCCTCCGCCATATGGCACCAAGACTGCCTACCAGCCATAGCCGACGACCTCGAAGTCACCCACCATCTGCTAAAAATATGGATGGAATTATTCCAAAGTGGGAAGTTAAACTCCCTCACCTACGCAAACCTTTAACCCCGAAGGAAACCATGAGCATCGACCAAGCCGTACAATCCCTATCGAGCAAAGTGCAAGAGCTCAAGCCCATAATTAACACCGAAGAAGCAACTAAGACTGCACTTATCATCCCCTTCATCAGCACAGTGTTGGGATACGACGTCACAGACCCCCGTGAAGTAATCCCCGAATACACCGCAGACGTGGGAGTTAAAAAGGGAGAAAAAGTTGACTTCGCCATCAAATCGGGAGACGACTTCCGATTCCTCATTGAGTGCAAGAAAATAGGCGAACCACTCAACCTCGGGCATGCCAACCAACTAGTCCGCTATTTCAACGTCACGGACACCGAATTCGCCATCCTCACCAACGGGGAAGTCTACGAATTCTATGCGCAAATAGACGCAGCAAACCGCATGGACGAAAAGCCATTCATGACGCTGGACCTCGCAAACGTGGATGCCCGTATCTTCCCCCATCTAGAGATGTGCACAAAGTCTCGCTTTGACTCGGAAACAATAGCAGCTTCCGCAGAACAGCTGAAGTACATCTCCGAAATACGAAAAGTACTATCGTCCCAATTCAAGGAACCGGATTCCGATTGGGTAAAGCTGATAGCAAGCAGGGTCACGTCTCGCAGAATGACCACACAAAACCTACAAATATTTACTCAGCTCGTTGAAACCGCCCAATCACAATTCCTAAAAGATGAAGCCAATAGGCGGCTACGTTCTGCGCAGGACTTCGACGAAGCTTCAACGCCGAGCTATCAAAGCGTAATTGAAACACAAGAGGACGAGGAACCAGAACCTGATTCCGATGGAATCATCACCACCGAAGAAGAACTTCAAGCATTTTCTATCATTAGAGCTATCTGTTGCGCCGAAGTTCCGGTAAATGATGTGACGCTTCGCGACGCGAAAAGCTACTGCGCAATCCTCTACCAAGACAACAACCGGAACCCAATCGCCCGGCTCTACTTCGACCGCAGAACACCTCGAATCGGCATCTTCGATACAGAGCGAGACCAAAACTACTTCGATCTAGACGAAATCGAAGACATCTACAACTACGCCGAACTCCTACAGCAAAGATGCCGATTCCTAAAAGAAAATTCCTAAAGCGGGCCAACACGAGAGGACAGACAGCACAAAAGACACCTAACAGAAGTCATCAAAAAATAATCGACACTGACCCCGTGCTGTCAAGGGGTGAATGCGCCACTTCGACCGGGAGGTAGTTGTGACGCGTTGGACTCCGAAGGATGTTAAGGATGCTGCTGTTGAGCGCGTGGTGGCAGGCGAGGCAGTTAGCCTG
>NZ_JAKRDR010000028.1:0-15850 GCF_022345765.1 Corynebacterium nasorum
ATTCTGCTCGATTAAGGCGGCTTTTCTCTCCCTTACACATGTGTGGCAAGCAAACCCCTGCGTCTGACGACTCCGGGGCGGCCGCGTTGCGGCCGGCTTGCCAGGGAGGGCGCTACGCCCCTCCCCGGACCCCTCCGGGTGTGAACGTAACGGTGTTAAAAACCCGTTACGTTCACGGTTACGAGCACCAGGAGCCGAAGGACTGGTGCCACGGTGAGGGGTTTGCCACGTGAACTTTTACACGCGGCCCATCAGGGCCGCTTTTACGTCTCGTGGCGAAGAGCATAAGACTAATCCGACCACCTTCAGGTGGGCGGATTAGTGACAGCGGGTCACCGCTGTCAGTTCTGTCGGCTATGCCGACTGTCACCCCCTCCTCGGAGGGGGTGACACCACAACTCCTTATGCTCTTTTTGCTGATTTTGCTGCTTGCAGCTACATCCGTATTTTTCTAGGCGAAAACATATAGTGACCTGGGGGTTTCAATGCAGCATTGGAGTGGTTTTTACTCCAATTTCAATGGATCATATGATCCATTGGCTTAAACCCCCAGGTCACAGAGGTGTTAATACCCTCATTGATTTCAGCGAGTGACGCAATGAGGTTATATGGGCATGTCTTCTTCTCCAGGACCATAAGCACCGCGTTGCCTATCGCGTTCTTGTGCGTAGTACGTGAGGGGGTTTGTGCCGTCGTGAACGAAGTTCACGACGGAGCCGACGAGCCGTAACCACGGTATTCACATTAGTCACATTATGACCTAAGCCACTAAATTTCCGCCTAAGAGTTCAGACGGATTTTAATCCTGAAAACGACCCCACACGTTTCCTAACGCGCGCGGTCGGTGGGCTTGTCTGATGGACTGAAAGCCGATGTCGGTGATGTCATCCTGACTCGTCGCAACGATGCAAAGTTGGTGACCAGCAACGGCGATGTCGTCCGCAATGGTCAACGCTGGGTCGTTGATTCCATCGGGAAAGACGGTTCCATTACGGCCCGACGGTGTGATGATGATTTAGCCACTGTGACACTAAACCGCGACTACCTCGATAAACATGCCCAACTGGGCTATGTCGCTACTGGTCATAGTTCCCAAGGCGCGACCGTCGATGTCGCCCGTGTGGTGGCAGGGGTTGGCAACCTGGACAAGGCCAGTGTCTATGTGCCGATGACTCGTGGGCGTGAGGGCAACTTCCTCTATATCGCTGAGACCCAGCCAGGGGACACCGAGACCGGACATGGCCAGGTCGGCCAGATTATCCGTCGTGAGTCTGCCGAATATGCCCGCGACCTGCTGGTGTCCGCAGGAATGCGCGAGCAAGGCGATAAGACACCCCAGGCGCTGTTTGGGCAAGCCAAGCAGGATTGGGAGCTGACCAAACTCGTCAACCAGCCTTCCCAAACGGACACCGATAACCCGTTTGTCGGCACCGAAATGGGTGAGTACATGCGCAGCTTTGCCGCTAAACGCGAAGCGCGCTTTGCTGACTTCCATGCCCGTGCCCAGGCCAACAACGCCGACGAGGTGCCCGAACCGGAATCAGACAACGAGCATAGCGCTACACCGTCCAATGATGCCGTGGAGAGTATCGATGCCGAGATAGAACGGGTAAACAATCAGCTTGAGACGCTGCGCGGTGAGTACGACCAGGCTAACCAGCAGGTTAAACAGCTCGGACAGCAGTATTCCAAGCAAGATGCTGTAGTGCGCGAGTTCGAGGACACGAAGAACTCGAGGGGCTTTTTCGGCAGGCTACGCCACGGCAACAATGACCAGGCCCTCCTAGACGAAGCAATCAACGTGCGCGACAAGGTAGCTGCATCCTATGACCAGGCCGTGGATTATCGTGACAGCTTTACTGTTCCGATTCGCCAGCTTGAGACCGAGCTAGACGAACTGCGCTCCCAACGCAGCGACGAGCAGGGGCTACAGAACTCCCTGGACTTCCTCGACTCACTCGGTATTAGTTCCACGGCAGATGAAGCAATGGTGGCCCGTATCCGCCAGCAAGCCGCCGCAGATAGCGACTACGACAACGACCAAGACAACTGGCTCGATGACACCCCGGAGAACGACAGCCCGGAACTGTAGAAAATTTCGCTCGCCCTTGTGGACTCCGGACATATGGTAAACAATGTTTACGATAGGCAGGGGAAGGACTTACGTCAATGGTTCAAGGACCTCACCCCTCCGGGCGCGTGGTATCTGTACGCATGCCAGAGGACATCATTGAACGCCTAGACGCACTGTGTGCTCGCACCGGACGCAGTCGTGGTTTCTACCTCAAGATGGCAGTGACTGCGATGCTGCCCCAATTGGAGGAATACCACTGGGAACACGTCGCTGCGGACTTCGAAGAAAAGAGCATTGAAAACGAGTTTTACCGCATCATGCTTGCTGGACTTTCTGCCGAGTCTGACGATAAAGAAAAATAAAAGCGCTATCTGCCTGCGATTTTACCTCTACAGATACCTGTAAAAATGTATTACTGTAAACCTGTAAAGCAGTATTTACTTAAACCTGTAAAGTGGTAGGGGCAGTGATTTATCCACCTAGGAGAAGCCATGATCATTACCGCCATTAACGCCAAAGGTGGCGTTGGGAAGACCACCACAACGATGTTTCTTGCCACGGTTTTCGCCCACCGAGGAAAGACCGTGACTGTGACAGACCTAGACCGGCAGGGCTCGGCACTGGAATGGTCTGAGCGCGCAGAGGATGGAGGAAGCCCCTTGCCGTTTGAGGTAGAACTCTCCATCCCTAAGCGCGTCGATAGGCAAGCAGCGCTCGTCGGAGACGATGAGTTCATGTTCATCGACGTGCCGCCAGGAGACGAGAACGCTATCGAAGCAGCAATCGCAGTCAGCGACTTCATCATTCTTCCGACCCGTTCTGCTGCAGCCGACCTCTCCCGAGTATGGGAGCTGCGCGACGCAGTCAACGGAACACCACATGCAGTCTTACTGACGTTCGCCAGGAAAGGCACCAGCGCCCTTGACGCGGCACGAGAAGCGCTCGAAGCAGAACACATGCCGCACTTTAAAACCGAAATCCCGCTACGCGAAGATATGCACCTAGCGTTCGGATACTGCCCAGGCCCCGACATGCACGGCTACGACCACGTCGCCGACGAACTCATGGAGATGATGAAATGAGCACCAGCAAAGAACGCGCCAGGGCGCAGCAAGGCCCGCGAACCTCAACGAAAAAAGCCGCGAAGCTAACCCCAGCAGTCGAGAAGAAAACAGTGCGAAGCGCATTCCACCAACCCACAGGCCGCGACTACGTCAAGAAGATGACCATTGAAATCGACCGCGACCTTCACGCAGAACTCAAAGTCATCGCCGCCCAAAAAGGTGTGACCATCCGCGAGATTGTCAGCACCTACCTCGAAGAATACGTCCACAACAATAAATAAAGGTTTACAGCAATACATGAATACAGGTTTATGGCACCTGTATTCCTGTATTGATGTATCCCTGTTGCTCTGGATAATTCGCCACCGTATGCGTAAATTTGCGCACGCGTGAGGGTAAATCAGCGCAGTCTGAACTGGGAAAAGTCCGCGTATTGGTAAATATGCGCAGACAGCCCTGTGCAGCTGAAACGCGGTTACGTATGTCTTGCCATATGTCTAGCCATACGTAACCGCAGGTAAAAGGTATATTTTTCGCGTGTCATGGCTAGTAAATAACACCGGTGTCATTTAGAGTCGGTGAAAGACAGTGAAAAACGAAGAAAGCCACCGGGCGGCAACCCGATGACTTTCGCTTATCACCCAGCACATCTCTGGGAGAAAGCACAGCCATGAGTTTACAGGCTTACGCGCAGAACGCGCATATTAAAACACCGACCCGTGTCGAGCCAGACCGCGGCGGGCTGGATAACACCCCAGCATCTGCCAGTGACCGCGACCTTTTACGCGAGCATCTAGGCCGCGATGTACTTCACGGTTCAGTCACACGAGACTTTAAAAAGGCCTATCGACGCAACGCTGACGGTACGAATTCGCCGCGTATGTATCGCTTCGAGACTGATGCTTTAGGACGGTGCGAGTACGCCATGCTCACCACCAAGCAGTACGCTGCCGTCCTAGTCGTAGACGTTGATCAAGTAGGTACCGCAGGCGGTGACCCCGCAGACTTAAACCCGTACGTTCGCGACGTGGTGCGCTCATTGATTACTCATAGCGTCGGGCCGGCCTGGGTGGGTATTAACCCAACTAACGGCAAAGCCCAGTTCATTTGGCTGATTGACCCCGTATACGCCGACCATGAGGGCAAATCTGCGCAGATGAAGTTGCTGGCTGCGACTACGCGCGTACTGGGTGAGCTTTTAGACCATGACCCGCACTTTGCCCATCGCTTTAGCCGAAACCCGTTCTACACAGGCAAGGCCCCTACCGCTTATCGTTGGTATAGGCAGCACAACCGGGTGATGCGTCTTGGAGACTTGATAAAGCAGGTGAGGGATATGGCAGGGCAAGACCAGTTCAACCCCGCCCCACGTCAGCAGTTTAGCTCTGGCCGAGAACTCATTAACGCGGTCAAGACCCGCCGCGAGGAAGCCCAGGCGTTCAAAGCGCTTGCCCAGGACATAGACGCGGAAATCGCCGGTGGACTCGACCAGTACGACCCGGAACTTATCGACGGTGTGCGTGTGCTCTGGATTGCCCAAGGCACCGCAGCACGCGACGAAACAGCCTTTAGGCATGCGCTTAAGACGGGACACCGTTTGCGCCAGCAAGGCCAACGCCTGACAGACGCAGCAATCATCGACGCCTATGAGCACGCCTACAACGTCGCGCACACACACGGCGGTGCAGGCCGCGACAACGAGATGCCGCCGATGCGCGACCGTCAAACCATGGCTAGGCGTGTGCGCGGGTATGTCACCCAGTCCAAGAGCGAGGCCTACAGCTGCTCTAGCGCACCCGGTAAAGCCACCAGTAGTGAGCGTAAAGCACTAGCCACCATGGGGCGTAGGGGCGGCAAGAAATCAGCAGAGCGCTGGAAAACAGACCCTGAGGGTAAATATGCGCAAGAACAACGAGAAGCTTTAGTAGCAGCAAATAAGCGCCGGTCTGTTCAAGGCCAAAGCACTCGTGGACGCGTTTTGTCTATCTATGCTCAGACTCTTTTTGATACCGGAAGTGCCCCGACCGCACGGCAAATAGCCGAGGAAATTGGATGCGAACGAAGCACTGTAGCTCGGCATATTTCTGCCCTAAAGAAAGCTGGTCTGATACAGCCTTAGGGTGTGAATGCCGTAAGCAATATACGGTTCCCCTGCCGCTAGGCAGTTATATAAAACCTCACTTGAAGAAAACCTTGAGGGAGCAGGGCAGCTTATATGCTTTTAACATGACTTCCTCTGCTCTCCTAGACCGTGCAATGTGAACTAATTACTCTGCATAAGCCAGGCTTTTAGTTCCTCCTCTGCGCGCTTACAACCACCTGGGTAGTTTTCGTTCAGCTCGTCAGCCACGGAGTCAAAGATTTTCTTAGCGATAGCCTCAGCATGGTCAGGTTGAAGCTGCCCTCTTAAATCATTTAAGGGGGCAGAGAGAGTGGCATAAGGGCTGGGGCGTAAATAATAAGACCGCATGTCAGCGGCATATATTCGAGGAGTTGTCCCCAAAAACTGAGATTCAAGGACGACGTTTCCGAACACTAATGACGAGAGGTTTTTCTCTTCCATAGTCAGCAGTTTACGGAAAATAAGGTGTGTTAACTGCCGGCTTATTCGACTTGGTTACACCCCATTGCGACAGTTCGACCGCGACACATGACGTCGGCATTCCCTGGGGTTTTCTTGCGGCGAAATCTCCTCGTCGAAATATTTTCCAATACATCGACCCTAATGCGACATATTCTTTGCGGCCTGTTTGCCTAGAGTGCGAATTAAATCGGTAAATGTGCGCACTCGTATTGGTAAATATGCGCAGGCGTGATGGTAAATCAGCGCACGCTTTTTCTGTGTAACGGTAAATCAGCGCACGCTTGTGGGTAAATATGCGCAGGATGAGCTGGGGAAATTGTCTTGTGGGTAAATATGCGCACGGAAAAGTGAGGGGGTGGTAAATCTGCGCAGACTGATTTGGGCATAAAGAAAGCGCCCTGCGTGGGGGCGCTTAATGACTGGTGTGGTTAGTCGAGTTGGGGCTTTGGTGGGCGCTGTCGGATGGAGGTGGCTGTCTTGGTGACGGTGACGCCGGTGGTATCGGCGGTAATGCCGGCGTTAGGCCAAACACTCAGAATGTCGTGGATAGACTTCTTTATTTCTCGGCGGTACTCAACTCACGAACTTGCGGTACTCGACTCACCAACTCGATGTAGCATCAAGTAAATAAACCTATTGCGACGCATGCGGAGGTCTAGTTTTGTCTCAGCGGCTAGGGACTTTGCTTGAGGTCAGTGGTCGGCCGAAGCAGATTGTGGAGATTGTGT
Organism: Corynebacterium nasorum; assembly: GCF_022345765.1. NCBI lineage: Bacteria > Bacillati > Actinomycetota > Actinomycetes > Mycobacteriales > Corynebacteriaceae > Corynebacterium > Corynebacterium nasorum. The sequence continues at coordinate 6,451 of NZ_JAKRDR010000028.1, forward strand.
GGCTCGGCTCGAAGCAGGCTCGTATCCGTGAGTCGTACTACATGCCTGGCGACACTAAATATGTCGAGACGAAAGTGCCGCGTGATCGGGTAATCGAGGATGGTGGCGAGGCCTACCGCAGGCAGGGAAAGTCCAAGTGTGCGACGTACCTTGATCTGATGGGGGAGCCGTCTGCGATGGTTAAGGTTGTTCGCGCCTACAGGCGAAAGTCGGTAGTCCGATTCTTCGAGGGCGAGCAGCGCTTCCCGGAGACTGGCGGTTGGGGAAGAGAAGAAGATGTAGAAACCCGCAACCTGCTTTGGGACGCCGGTAAGTCGTGGGGAAAGCGCCCATCGAAACTTGTCGAGCAGGAAGAGAAAGCAGCGGCGCGCGCTAGTTCCGAAGCGACGCCTGCGTTTACCGAACCGAGCAGGGAGGCACCACAGTCTTCGGTCACTGTTTCCTATATGCGTGTTTCTAGCCAGGGGCAACGCCTCGACCGTCAGGCCGAGGAAATCTACCGGGAAGTAGGCACACCGGATAAAGAATTCACGGACAAGGTATCGGCGGCAGGTCACGCTGATCGTCCGGGACTTGATGCTTGCCTGGACTATCTCCGGGCGGGTGATGTTCTCGTTGTGGCAAGTATCGACCGGCTTGCCCGGTCGATGGTGGATCTGCGTCGCATTGTTGATGCGGTTGTCGATAAAAGCGCATAGGTGCGGTTTGTTAAAGAGTCGCTGGTGTTTGGGGCAGGGAGTGATCCGCGCTCTGATCTGATGCTTGGCATCCTTGGCTCGCTGGCTGAATTCGAGCGGGCCATTATTCGTGAGCGCCAGGCGGAGGGGATCGCCGCGGCGAAAAAGCGCGGCGTTTACAAGGGGCGGAAACCCTCCCTGAGCCGCTCGCAGATTGACCAAGCGCGGCAACTTAAAAGCGAGGGTGTTGCCGTGACAGAAATCGCGCGACGGTTAGGTGTGCACCGCTCGACGATCTACCGGGCGTTGGCCGACTAGTCCTTGTTGTCGCGCTCTCGATCTTCTTGGAGCGACTGCTCCATAAAACCGAGCGTGATTTCCTCGAACGCATCTTTGATAGCGAGACGCTCGTAGTTGGCAGCGACTTGTTCCCAGTGAACCGTTTCGAGATGTGGAAGTGCGGCCCATAGCGCCATGCGGAGATAGGTGCCTCGGCTTCGCCTAGTGCGTGCGGCGAGTGCGTCGAGGCGTTCGGCTAACTCGGGTTCAACGCGAACGGAGATCACCGGCCCGCGTCCCACCCAGTGTTTCTGTTTACGCGTAGCTATGACTTCACTCCTTGCCTGACGTGACCTTCGCGGTAGTCCGTAAACGATGTTTACATAATGTTTTGAGCACGTCGAGCCGCTCGTTGATTTTCAGCAGCCGAGCGTTCGCGCCATTCTGTAAACACTGTTTACAGAATGAAACACTGTTTACAGAATGGCGTCAGAAGCACAGGGCAGTTTTCGCGTGTGGTCTCCCGCCCTTTTGTAAAACTTGTTTACACATGGTGCCGGGGTGGCGCTGGCGCGAAAGGCTTCGCCTTCCTTGCCCTCTGATTTCTATCGCCTCTACCGCCAACCTCGGACGCCATACCCGCGCCCGAGGTTCCGTGAAGCGATCCCGCATCCCACCGTAACCCTGTCCGTAGACAGAAAAAGTAGATCCTTGGGACGGTCTTTTAGTATTCGACCGGGTCACGCAGGATTGGGCAGGTCATGCAGTGACCACCACCGCGGCCTCGCCCGAGTTCGGCAGAGCCGATCTCGATGACCTCGACACCAGCATCGCGCAAGAGTTTGTTGGTGTGGAGGTTGCGATCGTAGCCAATGACCACACCCGGCTCGAGGGCGACGACGTTATTCGCGTCATCCCACTGCTCGCGCTCGGCGGCATAAGAGTTGCCACCCGTCGGGATAACCTTCAGTTCTTTGAGGTTAAGGGCCTTGGCAACGACGTCGTTCCAGTGATCGGACTCGGCGGTGACATCGAGCTCGCTACTATCACCCGGCCGGACGGTGATCGGTTGAATGGTGTCCACCACGTCTTTGAATACGGTGATCTTGTCCATGTCAAGGAAGCTGAATACAGTGTCGAGGTGCATGGATGCGCGATTCGGTGCCATGCCGGCGACGAGAACACGCTCAGCTGCGCCCTTCTCGAATAGGTTCTTCGACAGCTGGGAGATAGCCGGCCACGAGGAACGCTCGCCCATGCCGACTAGGACAGTGCCGTTACCGACAGGCATGATGTCGCCGCCCTCGAGGGTGGCCAGGCCGTGAGCTTTGTCGGAACCTCCGTACCAAATTTCGAAATCGGCCACAGCGAAGTCTGGGTGGAAACGGTAAATAGCCTCTTCCAACATAGTTTCCTGTTGGCGAGCAGGCCAGAACATCGGGTTCAAAGTGACGCCGCCGAAGATCCAGGCGGATGTGTCGCGGGTGAACTGCGTGTTGGGTAGCGGGTTGGTGAGGAACTGGGAGCCACTGTGGGCTTTCGCAAGCGCCGAGGTGACCGCGCCATCGAAATCGGACGGGATGTCTTGGAAAGCGATACCACCGATGAGAAACTTGGCCAGCTGGATGCTGTCCATCTCGGACAACCAAGCGCGCAGCTCTCCGTCGACACCTGCGCCGACTAGGTTGGCGGACATCTTGCGCTCGAGGATCCACTCGCGAGCCTCGGGTACGGCCACGGTTTCCTCGAGAAGCTTATGAAGTTCGAGGACGTTTACGCCGCGGTCGCGCATCTGCTGCTGGAAGTTGCGGTGGTCTTCGCGGGCCTTCTCCACCCAGAGGACGTCGTCGAACAACAGGGAAGCCGAGTTAGTTGGCGTGAGCCTCTCGTGGGCGAGGCCCGGTTCGCACACCATGACGGTGCGCAGCTTGCCAACCTCAGACCAGGCACCAACGGAGAACTTTTCAGACATTGTTATTCCTTTCAAATGTGGACCGTGCGGGGTGGTTCGGGTTTCGTTCAGGTTCCGCGCGGTAAGAGTGGGTTAGAGCAGGGAGATGGCGCCGTTTGATAGGCCATAGACTGCGTAGGCGGCTCCAAGAACGAGGACTGCCAGGATAATGTACTCGAAGGGTTTGAGGTACGGGCGTTGGCCGTTTTCTTTCTTCGCCCAGATGTAGACAATGATGCCGGGCAAATAGAGCAGGGTTGCCAGTGCCAAATTGCCAAGACCTGCCGCGTAGATGAGCCAGAAACCGTAGAGCGTGGCGATGATCGAGACCGTCAGGTCCTTGGCGCGGCCCCGCGCCATGTCACCGGTGTAAGTCTCACCCCGGCTGGTGACGAGAAGGGCGTAGAGCGCCGACAGGAGGTAAGGAACCAGGATCAGTGCTGCCGAGAAAGTGGCCATCACGTAGTACACATTTGAGGACAGCATTGTTGCCAGCAAGACAACCTGGGTCACGATGTTGGTAACTAACAGGGCGTTCGCGGGGGCATCGTTCTCGTTGAGCCGGCCGAAAAAGGATGGCATCGTCCCGTCGGTTCCTGGGATTTGCATTGTCTCACCGCAGAGTAGAATCCAGGCGAGCAGAGCGCCGAGTACCGAGATGATTACGGCAATGCTGACGAACCAGACACCCCAGGGGCCGACGATCTCGGCGAGTACGTCACCCATGGAGGCATCGGGAAGTTCTGCGATTTCTGCGCGCTGCATGATGCCGAGCGACAGCAAATTGACTAGGACAAGCACGGCGAGGACGAATATGAAGCCAACGATTGTGGCGGTACCGACGTCCTTGCGATTACGGGCGCGCTTGGAGTAAATGGAGGCACCCTCGATGCCGATGAAGACCCATACCGTGACGAGCATCATGTTCCTCGTTTGGTCGACGATGCTACCCAGGCCGGACTGCTCTCCCCAGAAGTCGAAGACGAACAGGTCGTAGTGGAACCCAAAAGCGGCGATGGCGATGAAGGCGAAGATCGGGACGATCTTGGCGATAGTGGTAATGGTATTGACCAGCGTCGCGGTCTGTATACCTTTGATGATAAGCAAGTGGGTCAGCCACAGCAGAACCGAAGCGACGATGATGGCGGGCAGAGTGTTTCCACCCTCGAAAATGGGGAGAAATTTGCCAATGGTCGACATCAGCAGCACGAGGTAACCGACGTTGCCGATCAGGGCGGATAGCCAGTAACCCCACGCTGAGTTGAATCCCATGTAATCGCCAAAACCGGCTCGGGCGTAGGCGTATACGCCGTTGTCGAGCTCAGGTTTGCGGTTAGCAAGAAGCTGGTAGACGAAGGCGAGACAGATCATGCCGATGCCGGTGATGATCCAGCCGATGATGATCGGGCCAGCGGCGGCAGAGGCCGCAATGTTTTGTGGTAGCGAAAAGACGCCACCGCCAATCATGGACCCTACAACGAGGCCGATCAGGGCGAGCAGGGAGAGCTTGCCGCTGTCGGGACCAGTGTCCCCGGCAGCACCGGGTGAGGCGCCTTCGGTACCCGGGGCATCCACTTTGGATGATGGCATGGGAATCCTTTCCAAGAAGGCTTGCCACTTACATCGCCCGCTCCACGGATCCATACATCGGCCATCACGCTTTTATGCGTTCGGTGCAAGTTAAATTTTCTGACATCACGAATGTTACATGCACTGAGTGAGTCTCGCACCGCTGTTGTTCTTGGATATCTCTCTAGCTACAGCTTTCGCAGCAATGAGTAAATGCAACCGTAAATATTCACCGAAGTATGAAAGTGAGTGTATATTTTTGGTCTCAATAGTCCGCGCCGACCATGACTGTCGGCTTGGGGGATTGCATTTTATTGAAGTTATCCAATCATTGGGCAACTAAGGTGCGATAGTTCACAGCTCGCCCTGTCGGCAATCTCTTCTACCCGCGTGTGGGGGTGAAGGGGATGCTCCGCGACTGTTTGCATAAGGTGCAACCCCTTCGCGGCTTGGCGAGCCTCTTGGGGTAGGTGAAGGGAGGTGCTTCCGCGACTACCCGAAGCTAGGCTACGTAAAATATTAAGTTCCCTCACTTAAATGCGGAAGGGCGGATGCTAGCATGACGGCATGACCCCTAACCAGTTGAGCAGTTTCGTTTATTCGAGCGCGCAAGATGTCTTTACGCAGCATAACTTGGATAATCTGCTCATTCCGGCGGAACCCGTTATCGAACGTCCGAAAAATCCAGACCACGGGGATTACGCCACCAACCTTGCCCTGCAGCTTGGGAATCGCACTGGTGTAGCTCCCCGCGATCTCGCGCAGTGGCTGGCGGACTCCCTCAACCATCACCCGGAGATCGCCGAAGCCTCAGTCGCCGGTCCGGGGTTCATCAACATACGTTTGTCTTCTGCGGCGCAGGGTAGTTTGATCAGCGATGTCATCGTTTCCGGTGACTCTTACGGCGATAGTGACACCTATTCTGGTATTACGGTCAATCTTGAGTTCGTCTCTGCAAACCCGACTGGCCCGATTCACATTGGTGGCACCCGCTGGGCCGCAGTGGGCGACTCCCTCGGACGTGTCTTAGAGGCTAACGGTGCTGAAGTCACCCGTGAGTACTACTTCAATGATCACGGTGAGCAGATCGATCGTTTCGCCCGTTCACTACTCGCTGCCGCAAAAGGTGAGCCCACCCCGGAGGATGGTTACGGAGGTGAGTACATAAACGACATCGCTGGTGAGATTCTCGCACACTATCCGAATGCGCTGGGGAAGAGCGACGCGCAGGAGTTCTTCCGTTCTCACGGTGTAGATATGATGTTCGAACACATCAAGAAGTCGTTACACGATTTTGGTACAGACTTCGATGTCTATTTCCACGAGAACTCGTTGTTCGAGTCCGGGGCGGTGGAACGCTCTATTGAAAAGTTGAAACAGAATGGCTACTTCTACGAGCAGGACGGTGCCTGGTGGCTGAAGTCCACCGATTTCGGGGACGATCGCGATCGTGTAGTGATTAAGTCTGATGGTAATGCCGCCTACATCGCCGGGGATATCGCCTACATTGAAGACAAGATTGGCCGTGGCCACGATCTGTGCATTTACATGCTGGGTGCGGATCACCACGGCTACGTTTCTCGCCTGAAGGCCGCCGCCGGTGCGTTAGGTTATGACCCTGACACCATCGAAGTGCTCATTGGCCAGATGGTCAATCTGCTTAAAGATGGTCAGGCTGTGCGCATGTCTAAGCGTGCGGGCACTGTAATTACCCTCGACGATCTCGTTGATGCCGTCGGTGTCGACGGAGCGCGCTACGCTCTTGTCCGCTCGTCCACCGATACCACGCTGGACATTGACATCGCGGTATGGGCATCCAAGTCAAATGATAACCCGATCTATTATGTCCAGTATGCGTACACGCGCCTGAACTCTCTTAAGGAGAAGGCCGCCAGACTCGGTGTGAGCTTCGAGGGGGCGGACTACTCCCTGCTTAGCACTGAGCTTGATGGCGAGTTGATCCGCACCATCGCCGAGTTTCCGAAGGTGAACAAGGCTGCCGCGGCGTTACGAGAGCCGCACCGCGTAGCTCGTTACTGTGAGGAACTAGCTGGTGTGATCCACCGCTTCTATGCCCACAACCCGATCTTGCCCAAGGCGGGCGGGGAAGAACAGCCGATCCACAAAGCGCGTCTCGGTCTAGTTGAGGCCGCGTGGCTGACTCTGTCTAAGGGGTTGCACCTGTGCGGCGTGAGCGCGCCGGATCATATGTAGGAGATCGGACGCCGATGAACGAAGACATCACACGCCCAATCCGGCACTACCGCATCACGGCGATCCTCAACCGTAAGCGCGTCAACAGTCAGAATCAGCTCATGTCTTTGTTGGAGAAAGAGGGCATCTCGGTCACCCAGGCGACGCTGTCGCGTGACCTCAACGAATTAGGCGCGAAAAAGATGCGTCCACTCGAGGGGCCCGCGTATTACGTGGTCGGTGATGTCCACCCAGCTGGGTTGTCCGCCGACCCGGGGCCGCGGGGCCGGCTGCGGCGTCTCTTGAAGACTATTGCTGTGTCGATGGTGGAGACCGATGCCGGTGTCTTTATCCGTACCCCACCGGGGGGCGCTCAGTACCTCGCTTCCGTCATTGACCTGTCGGGGCAGCCAGAAATCCTGGGTTCTATTGCCGGTGACGACACAATCTTGGTTTTTGCGAAGAAGCCATTCACCATCAGTGAGTTGCTCCTGCTGCTCACCGAACTGGCCGGATTTACCAACGGGCAGAACCCTGTGCGCCCAGACGACTTGCTAGACGAAGGGCGCGCGTCTTCCCCCGCCACACCAACCGATAAGACCCCCTCTTCGCCTTCAGCCGAATAGCGACGCGTGGACCCCTTGGTTTTTGTTGCCAGGGGATACCCTATTGTTACGCCGGTCCGCGGCAGGATGTTTCCTGTAAAATAGGGCCGTTCCTAGCATTGTTTTACACATGTCTAGCGGGGTCTAGCCCTTATATTTACAGAAAGTGGTGAGTGTGGTGTTATCGTCTGACGGTTTCCATATTGAAAGTCATATTGACTCTGTGCCCGCGTTGGCGCGGGTGAAAGATCTGCATGGTGGGTTGTCGTCGGGGCAGCAGGCGTTGGGCAGGATTGTGCAATCCTTGCTTGCTGACGCTGATGGTCTCGACGGTATTCAGCTGTGCGCTCTCTCGGATGCAATCGAGTCGTATCGTGATGCGGTCATAGAACAAGAGACTGTTTCCTTTGATCCCTCGCGGGGCGAAGACTAATGGCCAATGACTCCGGTTCGCGTGCTCAGCGGGTGGGCTATATCCGGGTTTCCACCGTGGAGCAAAATAATCAGCGCCAGAAAGAACTACTCAATGCTTCCGGCAGGATTGACCGGTTCTTTGAAGATAAGATTTCCGGCCGCACTAAGACTGAGCGCCCTGGACTTAGGGAGTGTATGGCCTATGTGCGCGACGGTGACGAACTCGTCGTGTCGTCGATTGACCGTCTCGCCCGATCGCTAACGGATCTGCGCGGTATTGTTGATGAACTTACCGGCAAGGGTGTGACTGTTACTTTTCTGCATGAGAATCTCGCGTTTGCGAAAGACACCACAGATCCGCGTGCAGATCTTATGCTCGGCATTCTCGGTAGCTTCGCGGAGTTTGAACGGGCCATCATTCGGGAGCGCCAGGCGGAAGGGATTGCGTTGGCGAAAAAGGCTGGCAAGTACAAAGGCCGCAAACCCGCCCTAAGCCCAGACCAAGTAGCGGAGATTAAGCAGCGCGTATTAGCAGGGGAGTCGAAAGCAGCCTTGGCGCGAGAGTTTAGGGTGACTCGCCCTACGGTGTATCGGGCGTTGAAAAACGCCTAGAACGACGCAGTCGTGAGGGTAACTATGCGCACCCGTCAGTCCCGCCATATGGCGGGACATATGTTAAACCATATGCTTTAGCATATGTCCGATGTTGTGTAGTTCTACCTGCTCTTTCGTGCGTCTAGCTAGGGCGTTGAGTAAAGCAATTGACGGACTTGAGTGCGGCTACGAGTGACTCTATGTGCGTTTCCCCTTATGGGCAGCTTCTACAAGGGAGGGGTGGAATCATGCTTCTAGGTCTCGTCAGGGGTGGCTGCTAGCGTTAGTGCTGGTTCACAATCACGCCCCGCCACCTGTGGTGGGGTGTGGGCGTGACTTCCTCGTCGGTGCGCGGTGTGGCCCGCGCGTGACGTGGGCTGTCCCGCGCGCCCTTTTTCAGGCGAGTGGACAACCCTACGACGCAAGGGGAGGTAGACAATGGGTAAGCACTCATTGGATACACCCGGTCGCAAAAGAAAAGACCTTGACGCCACGAAGCTTAAGCGGCTCGATGTGGCAATCAAGGTCATAACACTTGCGACCGTAACAGTGAAGCTCATTGCGGTGATGCTTCACGTGGGTCTTTAGGCCCGAGGGTCTCAACCGAGTACCAGTCGGTTGGGGCCCTTTTTATTGTGCAGCCGCAATTCAAAGGTGAACTGTGCTGTCGTATTTTAGGCTAATGCGCGCGCGGGGGTTTCGCAATACTCCCACACTAAGCCCGTAGACCCGTTTCCTACTACAGGCGGAAAGCTGTGCAGCCGCGTACCGTGTGGGAAAAGATAACTTAGTTCATCGCACAAGAATGAATTACGGTGCCGGTGCTCGCTACGAAGAAGCGAGCACCGAGCAGGCAACTGATCACGTAATCAACTTGGTTAATGAACATTGCCAGGACGTTGAATTAAGCCGCCCAGTGCTTACCGTTCCTCCGGCCGATGACACGCGGATAAGCACCGACGAAACAGACGAAATCGATTACAACTCCACCCGTATGATTCTGCTCGATTAAGGCGGCTTTTCTCTCCCTTACACATGTGTGGCAAGCAAACCCCTGCGTCTGACGACTCCGGGGCGGCCGCGTTGCGGCCGGCTTGCCAGGGAGGGCGCTACGCCCC
>NZ_JAKRDR010000029.1:0-7814 GCF_022345765.1 Corynebacterium nasorum
TCGCGTGGGTGCAAAATGAGCTCAACGAAACACCCCGACAAATCCTCGGCGGCGCAACCCCACGTGAAATACTTAACGAACTATTCAAGCGTGGCGCATCCACCGCTTGATTCCGCCGATGCGTTCCACATGTGGGGTATGACCGCGCAACAAATCCCGTATAACCGTGTGCGCGTGCTCCGGAGATTTCACGTCCAGGTTTTTAATGCTCACCTGGGGTACTCGCCAAATCTCTTCTTCCTTTAAGGCTTCTACCGTGATGGTTGTGTTTTCCGCGCTGCCTTTGGGGTGGTTAAGAGCGCGTTGCGCCAGGGCCGCACACGTCGCAGCCACGTCATTGGCGCTTACGATATCCTCCGCACCGGAGATGTGCTGGCCCGCTGTGTTTGCGCGCATACGCACAGAGTAGTAGTCCATGTGCAGATAGTACCGAAGAGTTGAACACCGTTCAGGAGATTTGTGAGTCTACTTCTTCAGCGCAGCAGGCACACCCTGCTCGACATCAAGCGCCGTCAGGTTAAGAAGATAAATACTTGGAGTGCCCCCTACCGCGTTCCGTTCGAGTAGAGAAAATCCAGACCAGTTGATGGCACCGGTACTGGGGACCACCCCGCGCTCCCGTAGCGAGCAACAGCGGATTAGGCGGCCGAGAGAAAGCCGCCCCCATTGTTCAGATGACCTGTCTGTCGGTTTCTACGCTAAAAGCCTGCGACCCGAACGCTTATTGTTAAAACACGGGTTTTGACAATAAGGCTGCCGCCAAAGACTCCTAATTTTCAAAATCGGAGATGCGACGAAGCCACTAAGAAAAATGCCGAACGCGGTCGGTGGGAGCTTGCAGGGTCAAATTCACACCATGCGCTCGAGTTTGAACCACCGGCCGCAAAGCTCGGCGGAAACACGAATGCCCTAAGCCACATGAGAGATCGGGCGCTATGACTCGATTACCAGGTTCGCGGCTTCACACCGCTACACCGGCGTGTACTTATTGCTCCGCCTAATCACAAGGAGATTCCCCTTGGAACAACATCCGTATAAGTTGGTTGTCCCCTAAAGGAGTAGTCCCCCATACTGAAGGAAATACAGCCTGATCTTGGAAATGTTTAACGGGCTTCGGCCTCTGGTTAAGTTGCCAGGCCTATTCTTCCTTTTCCCTTTTTCTAGCTTGTCTGCGCTCGCGTCTACGAGCACGCTTTGCCTTGCGGATGTCGACGACCCACTTCGGAACAAAAGGCCACGGAAGCGGAATCCCGACCGCTCCCGTCATTCCAATGAGCCCGATGCCGAGAGCTGCCATTCCCGCAAACATCAGCACGGTTGTGACAAATTCGGGAGGGTTCATCCCCTGTGTCAACCCTATTACACCCAAAGCGCCAAAAATTAGCGAACCGTAAGGATAGACGAAAAGGACGCCATCACTTGCCGCACCTTCCACATCGCCTGAGTCGTACCACTCTTCCGATCTGGGTTCCCTCCGCTCACACCTGATGTAGTACGTCCAGTAGAGCACCATAACTAGCACTGCCCCGGCGCAAAAGAGAAAATAGCCAGTATCCCCGTCCATTGAATAGACCTCCCGTGGCTGCCGGTTGCGGTATGCAAAATGCTACCAGTGTCTGCTGGGGTAAGGCATCAGGCGAAAGCGAAATATGGATGCGCACAAGCACCCGGACCAAGGACATTTAATAAGACTAGGAATTCATGATGCTTGTAGTCTTGTGACCTTTTGTCCTCTTTCCTTTAGCGTCTCCGCCTTCCACAGCATTCACGCCACGCGGACGCACCTGAAGCGTCCTGGGTTTAGTTCCTACCTCAGGTAAGGAAGGATTAGGCACTATGCCCAGAAAGTATTCCGTCGAGTTTAAGGAGAAGGCGGTCCATCAGATCATCGAAATGGTCCGCTTGAAGTCCTGCTCACTACAGCGCGCCTACGAACAGGTCGGCGAGCTCCTCGGCGTATCACGCCACACATTGCGGGCGTGGTACCGCGACAGCGCCTGTACACGAGACGGACGCAAAGCGCCGGATCACGAAACAATGGAAGAAGAACTCAAGCGTCTGCGCCGAGAGAACCGGGAGCTGAAACGAGCAAATGGGATTCTCAAGACTGCTTCAGCCTTTTTCGCGGCGGAACTCGACCGCCCCACGACCAAATGAGCTCCTATATCGACGCGTATAAAGATCAGTTTGGGGTCGAGGCCATCTGCCGTGTCCTTCGACAAGCAGATCGTGGATTCATCACCTCACGCGGCTACCGGAAAGCCACCACACGTGTTCCCAGCGCAAGGGCGTTAAGCGATAGCCTGCTCATCCCAGAGATTCGACGTGTACACGCGGAGAATTTTTCGGTCTACGGTTTCCGAAAAATGTGGCACGCTATGAACCGCGAAGGCTTTCATATTGGCTGCGATAAGACTGCCCGGTTGATGAAGCTCGCAGGTGTTTCCGGCCGCAGACGTGGACGACACCCGGTAACAACGGTAAGCCCAAAGTCGCCCGATTGTCGCCCGGACCTGGTGCAGCGAAACTTTCGTGCGCAGGCACCAGGCAGGCTTTGGGTTGCCGACATTACCTACGTTCGCACTTCGTCGGGGTTCGCCTACACCGCATTTGTAGTTGATGTCTTCAGTCGGAAAATTGTTGGTGTTGCCACGCGCTCTGCACTGCGCACTGATGCGCTGCCGATAGAGGCTTTAGAGCACGCTTTAACCACTGCTGGAAGAATCCATGACAACCAGTTGATTCACCATAGTGATCGGGGCAGCCAGTACGTGTCGTTGAAGTATTCTACGGCTTTATCTGAGTCCGGAATTCGCCCGAGTGTGGGAACAGTCGGCGACTCCTATGACAACGCATTGGCGGAGACAGTCAACGGACTCTACAAAACTGAACTCATCTACCCCCAAGGCCCGTGGACGTCAGTGGGAGAAGTTGAGTTGGCGACCTTGCGGTGGGTGCATTGGTGGAACACCAAGCGCCTTCACGAAGCATTGGACTACGCCACCCCACAAGAGGTATGAAGCCGAGTACTATCTCACGCAGCCCGTCAACACGGGGCCGTAAAAGAAGCGGAACTAAACCCAGGACGCTTCATCAGCTTCTCGCTGACCTCGTTGCCCCTCAACGGGTCATAATTCTTCTTAGGGGACACCGTAGTCATTATCGGTGAAACTCCTTTCAAATCAGAGCCTCCTCCACTCCACTGGTACTGCCCAATGTAAATTGGACGAATTAGATCAATCCTCGATTTTACGGCGCAGAATTGGCCAAATAGCATCGGCTACTTCCTTGCCAAACGTCCTATGCCCTAAATCGTTAAAGTGGACATGGTCATAGAAAAACCGCTCATTATTCTCCCGTGGCATGCTCTGGTAATTCCAGAAAAAATCCACCCTACCTTTGGCCGCAGCTTTTCTTGCATCTTCCTTCACCGCATCATATCGATGTAAGCTCGCATCGTATTCTTGCCGGCTCGAATATCTCTTTTGCAAAAACTTACTTTTCGACCACTCGCCGCACCTTACAGGCGCAGACAGAACGGCTCCTGGAATGTCGTAAGCCGACATAGTCTCAAAAATGACTCTCCACAGAAGGTCTCGGTCGCGGCCAATTTCCGGATACGCAAATGCACCCGTCTTACGAACACCTGGGGTTAACGGATCAACGAAGCGATGACTTGACCAATAGGTTGCAGTATCCAGTTCCAGCTTCGCGTCCGCTCCGGGTGCAATTACAAACAGCCCTGCTAAGCTGCCGGAGTAAGGTGGTATCGTCGCCAAAAGACTTAAGGCAAGGTGTAAAAGAGTCGCACCTGATTTACCACCGTTCAGCACCCGAAATGATCCGGGCGCGCGGACCTCCAACTCATCCTCAACGACATCGGGCCAGCGTTGTCCCTCGGGTGCGTATAGAGACTCCACTACGCTGTCTCCGAGGAAGACAATTGGCCTTCTACTGTCAAGACCGGATGGCCCCGATAAGATGAAACCTGCCGCATCAGTGGTGACTGGCGTCGCTCCTGGGAGAAGTGATCCGTCACCATGCCGGGTGTACGTTTCGGGAATTGTTACCCGCCTACGCATTTCACCCGGCCACCTTTTTAACCTAATATTTCGCGGAACACCCTTGTTTGGGTTGACAGTAGGATCTATGTCCTCTAGGCGCACTCTCCTCTCCCGTTGGGCGTTAGGGGTAGCGCAAGGCACTTTATTGCGTACAGGCGTTCGATCCCCACGATTCTGAGAGTTTTGGAAGCCAGCCTGCCTTATTGCCTCCTCAGCCCCAACGCCAGGGTCTCTTAGAGCAGACAGAATACTCAGCAATTTGTCACGAGGTATTGGGACTTCGCCGTCGCCGTCAAAATCCAACCGCTCTGCCAAGTCCAGGTCATTGCCACGCTGTTTTACAAACACAGAGTGGTTAGTTTCAAGGCACTTCGCGTCACCGCTATTTTGATACATAACCGGATAAAAAGGCGCGTTCAGGTCGATAGTTTCCCAGAGATTCTTCGCATAGCTGTCCCTGACCCTGAGGTAAGGAGTTCTACCCTTGACCTTGTGCGCACGATTTACGTACTCAGCTAGTTCCAGATGCGGCTTGTCGGAAAACCCTAAACGCGCATTTATCGTCAAAGCGATTGCCCCAGAAAAATGCTGACCGAAATTCATTGCAGCATATCCGCCATCAGACTCACCGTAGAAGATAGTTCGATCTCCTTCAAGGTAATCGACGCTACGCCTAAGAACAGGTAAAAGAGACCGCTTCAGTGGACCGGTAACTCGATTCCCTAAGTACCATCCCACTCGTAGTTCTCGGTCGACCACCACGGTCGGATCCGAAATTGCAATCAAATTGACGCCTGCCAATTCCGATAGTTCCAGACCTAAAAAGCTAGGATACGTGCTCCTCCCAGGCACAGAGCCCTGGAAAGCGACGAGCGTGGTTTCAGATTTGCGGTCAACCAACATCAAATCTAGAGTTGTGGCGTTTAGCTGAATTGTGTGGAAACCGTCATGGTCCAGTTCCCTACAAAACTCCTCGGGATCTGAGTACTGAATTCCCGGTGACCAACGCTTGATATCTCTGATTCGCACAGCATTCATTTTAGCTTTGCGACAATTGACATACCCCCATCGCCCGTACAACAGTCTTAGAATAGCGCCTAGTCTCTATCTCGAATGTCTTAAATCAGAGGCGATAGTTGCCAATTTCCCCCAAGGCCCGTGGACGTCAGTGGGAGAAGTTGAGTTGGCGACTTTGTGGTGGGTGCATTGGTGGAACACCGAGCGCCTTCACGAAGCATTGGACTACGCCACTCCGCAGGAAGTGGAAATCGAGTACTCTCTGACCCAGCCCGTCAGTACGGGGTAGTAAAAGAACCGGAACTAACCCTAGGACGCTTCAATATGGCCTTTAAAAAGGTGCTGTAGCATTTTCCCCATGAGGAAACGAGACACATCCAAGTGGGGGGTCGGCAAACTGTACCCATCTCCTACTTTTTGGTCGAGAAATGAGGCAACTGACGGCCTACATACCATCCAAATTGGAAATCAACTCCTAGATCTCCTAATCAGAGATCGCGGTTCGAGCACCACAGTGGTTACATTCCAACATCGAGTATCCGTCCGAACATCTTTTCCTACGCTTGTAGGCGAAAAGTTTACAGGCGAGGCGGGAGTTAACCTGATTGCAGTAGCAGATCCAAGTGTCAGCTTGGATCATGAGGTTTCTCTTGGTTGGTACCTAGGCAACCGAGCCCTCGGACACCTTAAGCCAATCCTCCACCCCATTTTGAGCGAGGCAATCGAAGCGGTTCATCCCAAGCGCTTAATTTTCTTTGGCAATTCCGGGGGCGGGTACGCAGCCATGAATTATGCCGCTGATTTTCCAAACTCTATCGCCTTAACCGTGAATCCCCGCCTCAATCTGAGCCAAGGCCAAGATCAAGACTGGGCGACTTACATGACTAAATGTCATGGAGCTGTCGGAAGAACTCCATACCAGAGAATCAGCTCCGAGTATGGTATAAATCTCGCCGACGTAATACCAAGTTCGGCCCAATTCTATGCAGCTATGTACCACAATACTGGAGACTCTGAATTTCTCGAGAAAAACCATGCGCCGTTTGTAAAATCTCGTACTAGCGACCTTAATATAGCTGAGCGTCTCGATTTCGATGGTAACGGGCATGTGCCAATACCTAGAGACAAACTTATTGAAATCGTCCGAAAGCTTGCAAACCCTTCAGTACCTCAGCCAGAAGCCATGAAGGCGGCTGGGTTTATACGCCCCTATTAGTTTCACTTCCCACGTTAAAGGCTAAAACACACCTGCAGGGCGACCGTAGGTTCTAAACAAGGTGCGTGCGCGTTTTTCGACTCACCGCTGACAGCAATTCACTTTTAATGCCCTCAAAACCCACTTGATTCGATGCGCACACACTTAATCTCTATTCCCACATTCAATTTCCAATACGCTTTTCGAGTCATACAAGAAGAAAGAATGAAACAGTTAATAGAAAAAATCAGAATAGCTGCATCGATCAGACTGACGTCACGAGAGCCTAAGCAAAGAGCGCAGATAGTCTGCAGATAGTCTGCAGATAGTCTTACGTATAATCTTTCTCAGCGGAATTCTACGCGGACTAGACGAATAGAGGACAAAATGAGTTCAACTACACACGTGGCCTTTTTAGGCCTTGGATATATTGGCCTGCCAACAGCAGTCGTCATGGCAAATGCGGGCCTAAAGGTTACAGGCGTAGATGTGAACGCCCCTAATGTAGAAAAAATTAACCGTGGCGAAGTCACCATAATCGAACCAGGCTTGGAAGAAGAATTGCGGAATGCGCTCTCAACTGGAAATTTCAAAGCCACCACGGAGCAAGTACATGCCGATGCCTACATCGTGGCAGTACCAACCCCTTTCACAAAGGGGCATGATATTGATATGAAATTCATCTACTCGGCCGCGGAAGCAATAGCTCCGCAACTTGAGGGAAATGAATTGATCGTATTGGAATCGACTTCCCCTCCTCTGACCACCCAAAAGATGGCGTCTAGAATTCTCGAGCTTCGCCCAGACTTACGGGCCGACAAAGAGGGTGTCGCCGCTAACGAGAAAACTCTCTACTTTGCACACTGCCCCGAACGAATTCTTCCCGGTCAAGCTATAGAGGAGCTAAAGTCGAATGACCGGATTATTGGTGGGCAATCTAAAGAAGCTACACGCCGTGCGACCGAAATCTATGCGAGCTTCTGTAGAGGTCAGCTGCTAGCCACGGATGACGTAACTGCTGAGATGGCTAAGCTCACCGAGAATTCATTCAGAGACGTCAATATCGCATTTGCCAATGAGCTATCCGTAATTTCCGACCGCCTCGGCATTAACGTATGGGAGTTAATTAACCTCGCCAACCACCACCCACGAGTTAACATTCTTCAACCGGGCCCCGGCGTTGGCGGACATTGCATTGCAGTAGATCCTTGGTTTATCGTTTCCGCCGCACCAGAAGAATCACAGCTCATCCACACCGCCAGGAACGTCAATGATGGGAAGCCTAAATGGGTTCTCGGGAAAGTGATGGAGGCTGCCCAAAAATCCGCCAATAATGTTATTGCAGTTCTTGGACTTGCCTTCAAGGCTAATATCGACGATCTACGAGAATCTCCGTCGGTGGATATCGCCACAGCGATGGCGGAATCAAGCGGTGGATGCGCCACGCTTGAATAGTTCGTTAAGTATTTCACGTGGGGTTGCGCCGCCGAGGATTTGTCGGGGTGTTTCGTTGAGCTCATTTTGCACCCACGCGACAT